>JBIJCX010000322.1:0-9866 GCA_044344465.1 Opitutaceae bacterium | reverse complement strand
GGATCCCGCTGGATTCTTCCCCTCCGCTCCCGCTCCGGGTCAGAATGACAAACACGGGAGTTCATTGGCAGCGCAGCGAAGAATCCAGCGGGAGCAACAGAACCCCAGCGATCTGCGGGTGTCCAAGTGGATTCTTCGCTGCGCTCAGAATCGCAAACGGGCTTTGGAGAACGCCGTAACGCATGACCGCGTTCCGCAAGTCCCCCGTTCTCTGGCCGCTGCTCGGACTCGCGCTCTTGCTCGGGCTGAACGCGGTGATGAACCCCGCCTTCCTGCGCATCACCCTGCTCGGCGGCCATGTCTACGGTGTGCCGGTGGACATCCTGGTCCAAGGCTCCCGCACGATGCTGCTGGCCCTCGGCATGACGCTGGTCATTGCGACGGGCGGCGTTGATTTGTCGGTCGGCTCGGTGGTCGCGATCAGCGGCGCGGTCTGTGCCATCATGCTGCAGGGCGGAGCGGCGCTGGCCACGACGCTGGCGGCCGCCCTGGGGGCCGGGGTGTTTGCCGGCGCGATCAACGGCGCGCTGGTGGCGGGGATGGGCATCCAGCCGATCGTGGCCACGCTGATCCTGATGGTGGCGGGTCGCGGGATCGCGCAGCTGATTGTCGATGGGCAGGTGATCATCATCGCGAGTCCGCCGTTCGAATTTCTGGCGACCGGCTTCGTCTTCGGGCTGCCGTTTGCCCCGCTGCTGGTCGGGCTGCTTTTTTTTGCCGCCCACCTTTTCCTGCGCCGGACGGCGGCGGGGCTGTTTGTCGAGGCAGTCGGCGACAACGAGACCGCCAGCCGCTTTGCCGGGCTGGGTGCGGCGCGCGTGAAGGCGCTCGCCTATGTCTTCTGCGGAGCCTGCGCCGGGCTGAGCGGCGCCCTGACCGCGGCGAACATCCGCGCCGCCGATGCCTACGGCGCCGGCGCCAACGCCGAACTCGATGCGATTTTCGCCGTCGTCGTAGGCGGCACCGGCCTGACCGGCGGACGCTTCTCGATTCTCGGCTCCTTTCTCGGTGCGCTGCTCATCCAGACGCTGACCACGACGATGTACAATCTCGGCGTACCGCCGGCGGTCGCACCGATGCCGAAGGCGCTGCTGATCATCGCCGTCTCCCTGCTCCAATCGGAGAAATTCCGCGCGTGGGTCGCCGGCCTGCGCGGACAAAAACGGAGGGCCGCCGCATGAGCCCGGCCCGCACCCTGCGCCGCGGGCAGAACCTGCCGCTCATCGTGACGACGATGATCCTCATCACGCTGTTCGGGGCGACCGCGGTTTCCTATGATGGGTTTTTTTCGGCCCGGGTGGTGGTGGGACTGTTCGCGGACAATGCGTTTCTCGGGATTGCCGCCATCGGGATGACCCTCGTGATCTTCTCAGGCGGAATCGATCTGTCGATCGGCGCGGTCATCGGCTTCACGTCGATCTTCACCGCCACGCTGATCAGCGGGCGCGGGTTCCCGCCCGCGGGCGCCTGGACGCTCGCGTTGCTGGCCGGGGCCGCGCTCGGCGCCGGCATGGGCGCGCTGATTCACGTGTTCCGGCTGCCGCCCTTCCTGATTACGCTGGCCGGCATGTTTTTCGCCCGCGGGGCGGGCTTCTGGCTCAACACCGAATCGGTCGGCATCACGCATCCGTGGTACGAGGCACTCTCAAGTTTTGAACTCACGCTCGGTGACGCGGTGCGGATCCCCGTGGCGGCGCTGTTGTTCGGCGGCATCGTGGCGGCCGGCTATGTGATCGCGCATCACACCCGTTTCGGCCGGACGCTGCTCGCGATCGGCGGCAGCGAACAGTCCGCCCTCCTGATGGGCCTGCCCGTGGGCCCGGCGAAAATCGCCGTCTACACGCTGAACGGCGCCTGCGCCGCACTGGCCGGCATCGTGGCCACGCTCTACACGGGCTCCGGCAATCCGAGCATGGGCATCGGGCTCGAGCTCGACGCCATCGCCGTCGTCGTCATCGGCGGCACGCTTTTGTCCGGTGGACGCGGGCACGTGGCCGGAACGCTCCTGGGCGTGCTCATTTTTGGGACGATTCAGGCCGCGATTCTTTTCGACGGCCGCCTGAGTTCCTGGTGGATGCGAATCGTGGTCGGCGCGCTGCTGCTCGCGTTCATTCTCCTGCAGCGACTGCTGGTGCGCGGGGCCTCGCGGTCGCAGGCGTAACACCGCCCGATCAAGAATCCTGCAACGTCAGGGAGCAAGCCCCCCGGGTCGGGTAACCCAATGGGTTACCCGTCGACCCGGCGGTTTTAGCGATCGTTCCGCAGACAAAATCAACTTTTCTTACCAACGGGGCGGCGCCCCGGCTACATCAGCTCCCCACCCGAACGCTGGCCATAATAGGCGCTGGGGCCGTGCTTCCGCTTGAAGTGCTTGTGGAGCAGCGCGGGCTCGATCCGCCTCAGTTTCGGTTCGAGCTGGAGCGACATCAACGCCAGGTGCGCGGTGCACTCGACTGCCACCGCCACCTCCACCGCTTTCGCCACGGTCAGCCCCCAGGTGAAGGGCGCGTGGCGGTTCACCAACACGCCGGGACATTCCAGCGGGTCGAGGTCCTTGAAACGCTCGATGATCGCGTTGCCCGTTTCCCACTCGTAGGCGCCGGCGATCTCCTGCGCGGTCAGCTTCCGCGTCACGGGGATGTCGCCAAAGAAATAATCGGCGTGCGTGGTGCCGAAAATCGAAATGGCCCGCCCCGCCTGCGCAAAGGCGGTCGCGTGCGACGAGTGCGTGTGGACCACGCCGCCGATCGTTTCGAAGGCGAGGAAGAGGCAGCGGTGCGTGGGCGTGTCGGATGAAGGATTGAGGCGCCCCTCCACTTTCCGGCCCATGAGATCGACGAGCACCATGTCAGCCGGCTTGAGCGCGGCATAGTCGACGCCACTGGGCTTGATCGCGAAAATTCCCCGGGTGCGATCGATGGCGCTCGCGTTGCCGAAGGTGAGATTAATCAGTCCGTGCCGCGGCAGGGCGACATTGGCCTCGTAGGCCTCGCGTTTGAGTTCGGTGAGCATGGGGAAGGGAGGGCGAGAGAGAGAGAGAGAGAGAGAGAGAGAGAGAGCGGAGGTGAGGGTGAAAATCAGGGGAAGAATGAGGGCGACGGAGGGCGTGGCGCCGAAGCCAACGGGCTGCCCTCATTCACAATTCTCCATTGGTCGTTCTCGATAGCGGATCCGGCTACTCTTCCCTCTCACTTTCACTCTCCCTCTCACTCGCGGCCTCAGCCGCGGAGCCCCTGCGCGAGGTGATAGTAAACCTCGTTGGTGCGGAGGTCCTGTTTGAACTGGGCGAGCTTCGTGTCGGCGTCGATGACCACGAACTCGATGCCGGCCATCGTCGCGAAATCCTCGAGGTGCTCCTTGGTGACGGCATAGCTGTAGCCGGTGTGATGCGCACCGCCGGCGAGAATCCACGCCGCACACGCGGTCTTGAAATCGGGGCGGCATTCCCACACCGCCCGCGCGACGGGCAGTTTCGGCAGCTTCGGCGTCTTGACCGCGTCGACCTCGTTGACAATGAGCCGGAACCGGTTGCCGAGATCGACGAGCGAAGCGTTGAGTGCCGGACCCGTGCGCGCATCGAAGACGAGGCGGACGGGATCTTCCTTGCCGCCGATGCCGAGCGGGTGGACTTCGAGCGACGGCTTCGTCGCGGCAATCGATTCGCAGATTTCGAGCATGTGCGCCCCGAGCACCTGGTGCCCCTTCGGGCTGAGGTGATAAGTGTAGTCTTCCATGAACGACGTGCCGCCCGCGAGGTCGGCGCCGATCACCTTCATGGCACGAAGCAACGCACAGGTCTTCCAGTCGCCCTCGGCGCCAAAGCCGAAACCATCGGCCATCAACCGCTGCACGGCGAGACCGGGGAGCTGACGGAGCCCGTGCAAATCCTCGAACGTGGTGGTGAAGCCCTTGAAGCCGCCCTCCGTGAGGAAGGCGCGCAGGCCGAGCTCGAGGCGCGCACCGTAACGGAGCGATTCGTGCCGGGCCCCGCCGCGTCGGAGCTCCGCCGCGACGCGGTACAGATCCTGGTACTCGGCACAAAGTTCGTCGATGTGCTGGTCGTGGATCCCGATGTCGGAGATTTTCGCGACGAGATCGCCGACGCCGTAGCCGTTCACCGCATAGCCAAAGCGGAGTTCGGCGGCGACCTTGTCGCCCTCGGTCACGGCGACCTGCCGCATGTTGTCGCCGAAACGGGCAAACTTCGCCCCCTGCCCGTCGTGCCAGCCCCGGGCGGCCCGCATCCAGGCAGCCAGGCGATCCTGCACCTCCGGATCCTGCCAGTGGCCCACCACGACTTTCCGGTTGAGCCGCATGCGCGTGTGGATGAACCCCGCCTCGCGATCGCCGTGCGCGGACTGGTTGAGGTTCATGAAATCCATGTCGATCGTACTCCACGGGAGATCGCGGTTGAACTGCGTGTGCAGATGGACAAACGGCTTCCGCAGCACGTTGAGACCGCCGATCCACATCTTGGCGGGCGAAAACGTGTGCATCCACAGGATCAGGCCCGCGCAATTTGCGCTGCTATTTGCGTCGAGGCAAAGGGTCCGGATCTCGTCCGGTGTTTTCAGCACGGGCTTGAAGACAACGGCCAACGGGACCCGCTTCGATTCGTCGAGACCGGCCGCGATCGCCTGCGAATCGAGCGCGACTTGCTTGAGCGTATCCGGACCGTAGAGATGCTGGCTGCCGGTCACGAACCAGATTTCAGGGGTGGCGAGAAGGTGCATGGGAAAGAAGTGAGGAGTGAGGAGCGAGGAGTGAGGAGTGAGTAGAGCGATGTGGCGGGCGTGATGCTCGCTACCCGCTACTCTCTACCCGCTACTTTGATTTGGAGCAGATCCTTCATCACGCGGGAGAGATCGGCGGACTTGTTGACCCCGCCGAATGCGTCGTGGACCTGCCGGTAAAGACGGTAGAGCTCGTCGTAGGTTTTCTGATTCGCGGTGATCGGCCGATAGTTCTTCGGCTTCACCGAGGTCATGGCCTTTTGGGCCGCCGGAAAATCCGCGTGGGCGCCGGCGAGCACCGCGGCGGAAATGGCCGAGCCGAGCGCGCAGGCTTGCGACGAACCGGATACCTGCATCGTGCAACCCGTGATGTCGGCGTAGATCTGCATCAGCATCGGATTCTTCTCGGCGATGCCACCGGCGCAGACGATGCGGTCCACGGGCACGCCGTATTCCTTGATGCGTTCGAGAATCGCCCGGGCACCGAAGGCGGTGGCCTCAATCAAGGCGCGATAGATCTCGGCCTGCGTGGTGTACAGGGTCTGGCCGAGGAGGAGACCGGTGAGCTGCTGGTCCACGAGGATGGTGCGGTTGCCGTTGTTCCAGTCCAGCGCCAGCAGGCCGGACTGGCCGGGTTTTTGCCTTGCCGCCGCCTTGCTCAGCGCCGCGTGCAACGCGCCACCTCCACCTCCCACCTCCTCGACCCACCACTTGAAAATGTCACCCACGGCGGACTGGCCGGCCTCGATGCCATAGAACCCCGGGAGGATCGCACCGCGTACGATGCCGCAGATCCCCGGGATGTCGGGCACGGTCTTGCTCGCCGAAACGACGCCGCAATCGCACGTCGAGGTGCCGATGACCTTGACCAGCACGCCGGCCGCGACCCCGCAGCCGATGGCGCCGTAATGGACATCCATCTCCCCGATCGCGATCGGGATGCCGGCCGGCAGGCCGAGTTTCTTCGCCCATTCGTCACCGAGTTTGCCCGCGGCGACGGTGGCATCGTGGGCTCGCTCGTACAAGCGGTCGCGCAGATCCGCGAGCCTGGGATCGAGCAGTGCGAGAAACTCCTTGTCGGGCAGCCCACCCCATTCGTCGCTATAGAGCGCCTTGTGGCCGGCGCAACAGACGCCCCGGACCACCTGCTTCGGATCAGCGACGCCGGCGAGCACGGACGGAATCCAGTCGGCAAACTCCACCCACGAATGCGCCGCGGCAAAAACGTCCGGGGCGACCTTGAGGCAGTGCCAGATCTTCGACCAGAACCACTCCGACGAATAGGTGTTGCCGCACTTCGCGATGTAGTGCGGGCGGTGCTGGGCCGCGAGTTCCGTGATGCGCGCGGCTTCGCGCACGCCGGTGTGATCCTTCCACAGCCAGCACTGCGCGTTGAGGTTCTTCCGCCATTTCCGGTCGAGCGCGAGCGGCCGGTTGGCGGCATCGACGGGGATGGGACTCGATCCCGTCGTGTCGACCCCGATGCCGATGATCTTGCCGGCAGCAAAGCCCCGCTTCTTTTTCGCGGCCGCGAGCGCCGCCTTAACGCTCTGTTCGAGGCCAAACAGATAGTCGCCGGGAAATTGCCGCGCGAGATTGTGATCCTTCGGATCGAGCAGGACGCCCTGCCGGCCGGAGGGATAGTTGACGACACTGGAACCGAACTCCGCGCCGTCCGTGCAGCGGACAACGAGCGCCCGCACGGAGTTGGTCCCGTAATCAATACCGAGGGTGAACATGGTGTGAGGGAGTTAATATTGATCCGAATCGTGCATGTTTGCGACGATTTCAAAGCATCTGAATTTTCACCGCGGATAACGCTGATGGCACGGATAGAATTGCTGGTTCGCGTCTTTATCCGCTTTATCCGTGTAATCCGCGGTCAAAGTGTTTTGTTCAAAATCCTTTGGCTGCGGCCTCAGGCCGCGGTGTGTGATGTGCAGATTCAGGGAATAATCCCTTCGCGCTTCAAGACCTGCTCGAAGTTCGCCCTCACCTTATGCTCACCACCGCGACGCCGGACGATTTTTTCGAAACAGGACAGTCAAGCGTCCGCGCGAGGCCAACGCTGTTTCTTGGCCCGATTCGGCCACGTACTGAACCGGAAACCGGCCGCGATTCAAAAGCCCTTGTCATCTAATGGATGACATCGAGGGTTGGCGGGGGACGTCACGGAGTGAGGCCATGAGACCAAAAACCAACGCCGAGCCGTTGGGTGGTACCCTAGATGAACTCATTTTTGCCTGTCATCCTGAGCACAGCGAAGGAACCAACGCCACGGCCGCATGCGAGGATCCTGCTGGATTCTTCCCCTCCGCTCCCGCTCCGGGTCAGAATGACAAACACGGGAGTTCATTGGCAGCGGAGGCGAACCACCTCGCGGCCGCGAACGTCGGATGACGCCACGCCAGATGATCAGCGGGCGGACGCGTTTGCGAAGCGCGCAAGTGCGCTGGCCTATGGCCCACGACTCGCCTACGTTTTGGTTGCCTTCGCCTTTGTACGTCCTCACCGCCGGTGTCTCCGCCGCAGCCTCCGCTCTGCCCATGAAATCCTTCGGCATTTTGCCTTCGGGCCAAACCGCTCTGCTCTACCCGCTCGAAAACGCGCACGGACTCCGCGCGGAAATCACCGACTTCGGCGGCATCGTGGTCCGCCTGCTGGCGCCCAATCGCCACGGCCAACTCGACGACGTCGTGCTCGGATTCGATGCCGTCGAGAAATACGCCGCCGGCTCGCCCTACTTCGGCTGCGTGGTCGGTCGAGTCGGCAACCGCATCGCCGGCGGCACGTTTTCCCTCGAGGGAAAAACCTACACGGTCGTCACGAACAACCATCCCGGCGGCCAGCCCTGCCATCTGCACGGCGGGGAGGTCGGCTTCGACAAGGCGCTCTGGCGCGCCACGCCGCGCCCTGGTCCCGAACCCGCGCTCGTGCTGCGGCACATCAGCCCGGCCGGCGACGAGGGTTACCCGGGCACGCTGGCCGTCGAGGTCACCTACACCCTCACCGCGGACGACGCCCTGCGCATCGACTATTCCGCCACGACCGATGCGGCGACCCCCGTCAACCTCACCAACCATTCCTATTTCAACCTGCGCGGCGAAGGCCGGGGCGACATCCTCGGACACCGGCTCACGCTCCGCGCCGCCCGCTACACCCCGGTCAATCGGGGGTTGATCCCGACCGGGGCGATCGCACCCGTCGCCGGCACCCCGCTTGACTTCACCTCGCCTCACCCCATCGGCGAGCGCATCGACGACCCGATGGACCAGCTCCGGTTTGCCGGCGGTTATGATCACAACTACGTCCTCGATCAGCCGGACGGCGCGCTCGCCCACGCCGCCACGGTCCACGAACCCACGACCGGCCGCGTCATGGCGATGTGGACGACCGAGCCGGGAGTGCAGTTTTACACGGGCAATTTTCTCGACGGCACCCTCACCGGCAAGCACGGCGCGCCGTATCCGTTTCGTGGAGGCTTCTGCCTCGAAACCCAGCACTACCCGGATTCGCCGAACCAGCCGGCCTTCCCCTCGATCATCCTCCGTCCGGGACAGGCTTATCAGAGCACGACGCTTTACCGTTTCTCGACGTGCCGAGACTAGAATCAGCCGTTGAAATCGCGCGAACTTCGTCACCTCGCCAATCGAATTCCGCAGATCGGATGGGGTCACGGGGATTGCGCCCCGTGACCCTTCCACACCACCGGACGTGCGGTTTTCCGCGTCCGGCGGTTGGATTTAAGGAAACCGCTGTCCTTCGTGGAGTCGGGCTGCCTGTTCGTGTTCCTACGGTCGTGCCTTTGCTCCAGACTGCTTTCATGCTGAGTGCCCCGCGGTACCCGCCTGGTCCTTCGCTACGGTTGTGGTCACAGTTGCCGAACATTTCGTTTCATATATCCAAATCCGTAGGGGCGCCGGCATAAAGCCGCTCCTACACTTGGTGTCCCGCCATCACCGCAGATTCGCGCCCTTCAACCAGGCGATCGTCACATCCGAAAAGTCCGTGAACACACCGTCCACGCCCGCTTCGCGGAACAGCACGGCGTGCAGGTCGGCGGCCGAATCGACCGTCTTGGGCAGTTCGTCCGTGCGAATCGTGTACGGATGCACGACCAGGTTTCGGGCGTGCGCCAGTTTCACGAGTTCGGACACCCGGCGATCGGCCTTCGTCTTGCCCACCACGATGCTGGCAATCGTGGGCCCGATGCCATCGACGATCCCTGCCAGTTGATCGAGGCCCGCCGCGCTGCGGAGGAAGGCAAAATCGGTGCCATCCTCGCCCTTCGCCCCACCGGCCAAGAGCATCACCAGCCGGCCGCGCCAACCGAGTTCGCCCCGCAGGCGTTTGACTTCCTCCAGTTCGAAACACTGGAGCCAGCACGCGTCCGCCTTCGTCGCGTAGCCGTAACGCGCGAGAAGGGGCAGCACGATGCGGCTGATATCATGCCCCTGAGCGCGATGCCATTTCGGCTGCTTGATTTCGGGATAAATTCCGACCGCCCGCCCCGAACTCCGATTCAGACCTTGGATCAGCTGCAGTTCTTCCTCGAGCGTTGAAACCTGAAACGATGACTTCCCCGCCGGAAAGCGCCGCGGGTAAACCGGCCAGTTGGTCAAGGCACTGAAACGCTCGGTGACCCGCAACTGCTTCAACTCGGCGAGCGTGAAGTCGAGAGCATAGTAGCGGCCGTCGTCGCGCTTGCGCGCGGGGAAGCGCTGCGCGACGTCGGTCACGGTGTCGAGGTAGATGTCGTGCAGCACCACCGGGACATCGTCCTGCGTGAGCACGAGATCCTGTTCGAGATAATCCGCGCCCAGCGCGTGCGCGTAGGCCTTGGCCTCGAGGGTGTGCTCCGGCAGGTAGCCGCTCGCGCCGCGATGGGCGATGACGAGCGGGCGGTTTTCAGCCGAAAAGGCGACGGATGCGCCAATGGCGATGGCGAGCATAGTGAAGATCTTCATGGATAGAGAGAGGAACCTGGCGGCAGGCGATTCAAGATTCGTCGCGGCACCCCTTCAAGCGAACCTCGGCAAAAAACAGACAAGCACGGATTTCCCGGCCAATTCGGCATCTGCCCGGAGGGTGGGCCGGGCGCTCCGTCGCGCGGCCTTCCAGGTGGAACGAGTG
>JBIJCX010000247.1:0-12644 GCA_044344465.1 Opitutaceae bacterium | reverse complement strand
AACGGTGCTTCATGACTGCGGGACCAAAATATGTTTTGCCGGGGGGCCCTCAAGAAACAGCTCGGTTGTAGCCCGCTGCGTGAGCGGCGGGAGTGCTGACGGTCCCTGCGCTCACGCGCAGGGCTACGAAGGTCGACGTTTCTTCCCGTCGGGAGCAAAAACGCGTTCTGCGGTTGGGGCGGCATGGCCTCGCCTTTGTCGGCACGGGCGGAAAATCGCCTCCCAACGGACTCCTACACCTTGCGGTGTCCGAGGGTGAGCGCGCTGAAGCCCATGGTGAGCACGCAGCAGACAATCATCGTGGAGAACACCCCGCCCCACCCCCAGTGATCCGCGATCCAGCCCACCCCGGTGCCGGCGATGGCGGAGCCAAACACATAACCGAAAAAGCCCGTAAATCCCGCGGCCGTGCCCGCCGCCTTCTTCGGCACGAGGTCGAGCGCGTGCAGGCCGATGATCATGATCGGCCCGTAAATAAAGAACCCGATCGCGAACAGCGAGGCCATGTCGATCCACAACGGACCGTGCCGGTTGAGCCCGTAGACGATCAAGGCGAGCAGCGTCAGGCCCATGAAAAGAATCGTCGCCGGCGCGCGCCGGCCCTGGAAGACCTTGTCGGACATCCAGCCGCACAGCAGCGTGCCGGGGATGGCGGAGTATTCGAAAAGTGCCCACGCCGTGCTCGACTGCGTAAATGAGAATCCCTTGGCCGTCTGCAGGTAGGTGGGGATCCAGTCGACCACGCCGTAGCGCACGAAATAGGCAAACGCGTTGGCCACCGCGATTGCCCACAGCAGCTTGTTGTTCAGCACATGTTCGAAGAAGATCTCGCGAAAGCCAAACGTGCGCTCGTGCTGCGCCGAATAGTCCGGCGGATAGTCGTGCTTGTAGACCTCGATCGGCGGCAGCCCGCAGCTCTGCGGCGTGTCGCGCAGGAGCCAGAGCACGATGAAGGCGCAGCCCGCGGCAATGAGGGCGTTGAAGGAGAATTTTGCGCCCCAGTCGTGAAACAGCATCACGCCCAGCAGCGCAAAGTTGGCCACCAGCGCGCCGCCGACGTTGTGCGCCACATTCCAGGTCGCCACCGTCACGCCGCGCTCCTTCGTGCTGAACCAGTGCACCATCGTCTTGCCGCACGGCGGCCAGCCCATGCCGTTGAACCAGCCGTTGAGCGTCTGCAGGACAATGATCATCGTGAGCGAGCCGTAGATCGCCTTGACCGAGCCGAACGCAAACGTCACCGCGCAAGAGAGCAGCAGCCCGAGGGTCATGAACCACCGCGGATTGCTCCGGTCCGACACCGAACCCATGATGAATTTCGACACGCCGTAAGCGATCGAAAGCCCCGTCATCGCCGAGCCGAGCGCCGCCTTCGAATACTGCGGGTATTCCCGGAGGATGTCGGGGATCGCGAGCGCGAGGTTCTTGCGCACGAGATAAAACGCCGCGTAGCCGACAAAGATCCCGATGAACACCTGCCGGCGCATCCGGCGGTACTCGGGGTCGATGCGGTCGGCCGGAAGCGGCGCGGTGGCCGGGGCGGGGGCAAGAAGGGAAAACATGAAAGGGTTGTAAAGCGAATCCTCGGGTCAATCTGAGCGCCAGCGAAGAACGAGACGCGGCGAGGAGTTTAGTTGGAGAACAATACCGAACGACCCGGAGTGAGATAGCCCACGGAACACACGGAATACACGGAAACATAAATCAACGCCCGATCTACTTCCGTGTATTCCGCGTGTTCCGTGGGCGACTCTCCGGCCTGCCCTTAGCACCGATCCGCTCAAAACCGCCGCGACAACTCGAAGGTAAACTGCCGGCCGCGGACGTTGGCGGCACCGCCCTGATAGCCGAAGCTTTCATCCACAAGCGCGGGCTCGGCATCGAGGACGTTGTTGATCCCGCCCCTGACCGTCACGCCCTGCAGCCACGGATGGGCGCTGCGCTCGAAGCGGTAGGACAGCCAGGCATTGTGGCTGATGAAGGGATCCACCTGCAGCAGGTAGCGCGTGATGCCATTGTCGTTGAAGACGCGGATGTAGTCCGGGCGGCCGAGCCCGGTATAAACGGCCTCGGTCGTCGCCGCCGACGTGTCCACGAATGCACCAAAGTAGCTCGCAAACCATCCGGCCGACCACGACCCGTGCCGCACCGAGGCGGTGACATTGGCCCGCCACTTCACCCGGCCGTTTCGGTCCAACTCGTCCAGGATCGGGGCCCCCGGCTCGCTTTGGGATTCACGGAGCACGTAATGGGTCGCCTCCCCGCTGAACGTGAACTGGCCGAAGCGGGTCCCGGGCGCACGCCACTGGAAGCCGAAATCGTAGCCCTCGATGTCACGCCCGCTCAGGTTGACGTAACTGTCAATCAGGCTGACGAACTCGCCGACCGGTGCCCGCCGGGCCGCGTTGCTGGTCTGCCGGGCGTTGTAGGCCGCATAGGCCGCGCGATCCGCGGCCGTGACGGCCTGGCGGGTGACGTTGCGGAATCCCTTGTAATTCGCCGTGCCGGAGCCGAGGTCGATCTGGTCGGCCGGAGTGCCGGCCGCGAGCGCGGCCTGCGTGGCAAGATCGAGCAGGAGTTCGTCGCGGAGCAGCGTACCGGGCCCCCCGAGGTTCTCGATCACACTGTTCTGGTTCAGCCGAAAGTAATCGAAGGTGAGCGACAATCCACGCACCCGCGGCACCTCGAGGACAAAACCGGCCACCCACGTCTTGGCCTCCTCCGGCTGAAGGTTTTCGTTGCCCTGGCGAAACACCGTGCGCTGGGCCGTGCCATCGGAGGCCACCGCGGTGACCTCGAAGCGATAGGGATCGTTGGCCGAGATTTGGCGACGTAGTGCCGTGATGTTGGTCTGCACGAGATTGGGCGCGCGGAACGACTCGGCCAGCGAGCCGCGCAGTTTCAGCCACGGGGCCGGCTTCCAGACGAGCCCGGCCTTGGGCTTGGTCGTCTGGCCGTGAATCGAGAAATGCTCGAAGCGGCCCGCGAGCGTCACCTCGAGCGCATCGAGGAGCGGCCGCCGGTTTTCCCGGGTGAAGAGGGGAAACGCCACCTCGGCATAGGTGGCGTAAATCGTTTGATCCGCGCTGATGGGCGTGTTCGAGCTCAGCGCGAGAAAATCGTTGTCGTTTTCCCGCAGCAGAGGGAACTGGCTGCCCGAGCCCGGCGGATTCAGGCCCACATAGGCGGCACGTTTGTCGGCGTAAGTCTCGTACCGCGCCTCGACGCCCGTCGCGACGCCGATGTTGCCCCCCCGACCCAGCCGCCAAAGCTGGCCGGTGGCGCGGGCATCCCACATGAAGAGATTCGTGCGGCCGAAGCGGTCCTCGTCGTCATAGATCGGGTCGAGGACCGAGTCCGGGTTGAGGAAGGGCCGGTCAGTGACAATCTGGTTGTTGACGATCTTGAACGTGACGGGAAACGGATTGAGCGCGGTGGTGTCCGTCCGGTTCAGCGCCTGGCGCAGCCGCGACTCGCGTACCTGGAAGTGCTCGTATTCGTGCGACTGCGCCCCGGATGCCAGCAGGCCGGACTCCCATTCCCAGTTCGCGCCGAGCTTGCCGCGCAGTCCGGCCAGCGTGCGCCACGCATAACTGCGGACCTCCGTCACGCGCGGCCGGAAACCGACGGGCGCTGTTCCGGTCCACGCCGACACGTCCGCCGGCTGGCCGACGAGGCGGGGCGTGCCGTCGGCGTTGGGCGCGCCGGTCGGGTGGTAAAAGCGCACGCCGAACGGATTCCACGGATTCGTCGCCGGCACGTACATCCCCGGATCGTCGGTGTTCTTGAAGTTGACCGGCTCGCGGCCGTTGCGGCTGTAGGCCCGGTAGAAAAGCAGGTCGCCAAAGAAGTCGAGCCGCTCGTTGAGCGGCCGGTCGAGGAAGGTGGCGAACTGCACGCGATCCGTCGCCGGCACGAGAATCTTCCACCGGTTCCAGTTCGAGTAGGTGGCGTTTTCGGGGCTGTCGATGTTCTTCGACAGTGCCGCCTGCTTCCAGCCCACCACGCCGGAGGGTTCCGGCCAGAGGTAGAACATGCCGTTGGTCGCCATCGTGGCCACGCCCGGAGGTGGCGTGGTGCTCGTGCTGATACCCGTGTTGCCGGCCGGACGCGCGCCGTTGAAGGTGGCGAAGTCGGGCTGGATCGCGCCCCGCTGCCACTGGCCGTATTGATTCACGCTGTTCGTGTTGGCGAAATCGTTGTCGCGCACGGTTGTCCCGTTGGCATCGACCAGCGGCACGCCGTTCCACGGCGCGGGCAGGTTCCGGCTCAGCCGCTGGTCGGAATTGCGCGACCACCGGCGCTGCGACATCGCGAGGGCGTCGCGATGGAAGTAATCGAGCGAGACCGAGAGGTGGGTTTTGCCCGTCTTGAAACCCTCGGAGATCGTGGCGCCAATCTCATTGCCGCCGCCATGCTGGGTCATCGAGCCCTTGACCGTGGCCCGCCGGCCGACGTAGGTGCGGGAGACGTAGTTGTTGATCACGCCGGCGGCCGCATCCGTGCCGTAAATGGCCGAGGCGCCGTCGCGCAAAATCTCGACCCGATCGATCAGCGAACGCGGGATGGTGTTGATGTTCGCCGCCAGGGAAGGCACGCCGTTTTCCGCCATGGAGATCGGATGCGGCGCCATCCGGCGGCCGTTGAGGAGGGTCAGCGTGCTGCCCGACCCGATCCCCCGCAGGTCAATCGAGGCCACATCGCCCCGGGCCAACTGGGGCCCGTTGTTGATTTCGGTGATGCTCGAGGGCTCGGCGGCACCCAGGGTTTCAAAAAGCTCGATCATGGTCGCGGCACCGCGCGCATCCAGATCGGCCGCCTCGAACACCGTGATCGGCAGCGCCGTCTCGGCGTCGACCCGCCGGATGTTGGAGCCCGTGACCGTGAATGCCTCGAGCACGATCTTTTCCTCGCCCGCGGCAGCGGTGCCGGGGGCGGGCGCTTTGGTTTGGGCGAATGCCGCCGAACCAAGGAGAAGCACGGTACACAGCCCGGAAAGGTGAGCGTATTTCATGTAAAGAACACGTAGCTGCGGACGAAGCCATCGCCGCGCGAGAGAAATAATTATGCGTGATTATGCCGGAGAGAACGATCGACGATTTTGTGTTATTCGGAGTGAGCGCGCCGATCGCCACCGCCGCGGCCGGCAGGCCGTCCTGCCGATAATAGAAAATGCGCCCTTGGTCCGCCCTTTCGGTCAAGTTTGCCCGCAACGGGCCGAACTTAGGAGGAACACACCCTTCGCTCCCCCATGACCAAATGCGGCAGAATCCTGATCGTCGACGACAGCAAACTCGTTCGGGTGGCCGTGCGCCGCGAATTGGGCGGCGCCCACGAATATCGCGAAGCCAAGCACGGTCTTGAGGCGCTGCAAATCATCCGGGATGGATTTACGCCCGATTTGATCACCCTGGACATCGAAATGCCGGAATTGGGTGGATTTGAAACGTGTGAGCGCCTCTACAGCCCTGAGTTCGCCCGCTTCTTCCCCGCCAACCGGGAGGGCCGCGTGCCGGTGGTTTTTCTGACCGCGCGGGACACCCTGGCCGAGCGCCGGCGGGGATTCGAACTCGGGGCGATTGATTTTGTCTCCAAGCAATTTGAACCCGGGGCACTCGCCGTGCTGGTGGATCAAATCTTGAATCCCGGCGAGCGCCTGCGCGGCGTGCACGTGCTGCTCGTCGACGACAGCCGGATGATTCGCCAGATCGTGGGCAACGCCCTGCGCGATGTCGGCGTCGATGTGATCGAGGCCGTCGATGGTCTCGAAGGCTTCAGCATCCTGTGCAACCGGCTGTCCTCGATCGACCTGGTGATCACGGACATCGAGATGCCGGTGATGAGCGGCACGGAACTTTGCCGGCGAATCCGGCATGAAATCGGCCTGGTTGATCTCCCCATCGTATTCTTTACCGGTGCCGATCAGGCGCAACGCGTCGCGGCATTTCAGGCCGGCGCCACCGACTGTCTGGTCAAACCCTTCATCAAGGAGGAGATGATCTCGCGGTTAAACGTACACATCGAGAAGGCCCTCCTCAATTCGCGCCTGCGCCACACCGTGGCCGAACTGCGCAACGCCATCAAGTGCCAGCGCGACATGCTGGCCACGCTGTCGCACGACATGCGTGCGCCGCTCTCCGGCGTCATGGGCTTTGCCGATCTCCTTTTCATGGGGCCCAACCGCACGCCCACGGAGCTGGAGAACATCGACCTCATCAAGCAGTCCGGCCAGATGCTGTTGTCGCTGGTCGAGGACATCCTCTCGCTTTCCAAGCAGCAGTCGGGGCGGAGCGAACTCGAGTTGCAGCCGCTCGAGCTCGGGCCCCTGCTCGCCCGCAGCGTGGCCATGCTCCAAAGCCTCGCCGCCCGCAAGCACCAGGAGATCGTCTTCAACCAGAACACGAAGGAAACGGCCATTGCCGGCCACGCGGAGTCCCTCATGCGGGTGTTCAACAACTTGATCAGCAATGCCCTGAAGTTCACCGCCGACGGCGGAAATATTTGCGTGTCACTCGATCCCGCCCCGCCAGGGAAGTTGGCCGTGGTCGTCGCCGACACCGGCATCGGGATTCCTCCCCAGCAAATGGCACATATTTTTGACCGCTACTCGCAGTCGTCGCAACGGGGCACCGCCGGCGAAGCCAGCACCGGTCTCGGAATGTCAATTGTGCGCGAGTTTGTCGAGGCGCACAAAGGCGAGGTCACCGTGACCAGCCAGCCGGGACGGGGCACGCAATTCCGCGTCACTTTTCCGCTGAGCCAGGTGGCGCCAGCCACGCAGCGTTCAGCCGCGGAACGAACCGTCAACGAATCCCACCATGCTCACCTCGGCCGGAAGATACACGGCCGCCGGGTGCTGGTCGCGGACGATAATCCAGTCAACCATATGGTCGCCGAGGCCATCCTGACCAACGCCGGTTGCTCGTCCAAAGCAGTCACCAACGGAAGGGACGCCGTCGAGACGTTGCTCGCGACGCCATTGGCTTTCGATCTCGTGTTGATGGATATGCAGATGCCGGGCATGGACGGCCCCGCCGCCACCCGGGCAATTCGGATCGCCGGGCTGGTCAATATCCCGGTGATCGCACTGACGGGCAGCGCCGACGAAGCCGACCGCGAGGTCTGTCTCGCCGCCGGCATGAACGATTTCCTGACCAAACCCTTCACCCCCCGGGCACTGCTAGAGGTGATTGGGCGGCACGCTGGCGCGGGGGCGGCAAGCCCGGATGCGGGAGTGATCCATCAATTTCCGCGGACACGGGCAGCCGTTGGCGCCTGAGCGCCCCGCGATAGAACTCCGCACAAAACGGCCGGCTTGGGGGGGGTGATGAAACGAAACACTTAACCACTTTCACCATTCCAACCGCCCACCGTGCTGCTTTAGCCAGCTACGCGCTTTCATCCAGCTCGGAACGTGCACCGCCACGATATTCCAAAAATCCTGTGAGTGGTTCGGTTCCAAGACATGGGCGAGTTCATGGACGATGAGGTAGTCCACGACGATCATTTGGTCTTGGATCGTGCTCGCTGCTGCGCCTGCTTTTGGAACTCAGGATCGAGCACGGAGATCGGCGCGACCTTTTGCGTGATGCCCTCCGACACGAGAAACTCGTCGGTGATGGCGCGCAGCTTTTTCGGCACGCCTTTCATGCTCAGGCGCTCATCCTTGAGGAACTGACTCGCCAGTTCGTTGACTGCGGCGAGCCGCTGGTAGGTCTTGAAGTAATCCAGCGCCTCCGCCCGTGGCAGCGCCTTGTTGAAAGCGTGGGTCAGTTTCCGGTAGGCGGTCAGATACTCGAAGCGCAAGTCCTCCTCGTAGCCGCCCCCCTTGCTTGTAGCGTTCTTCGAGCAGGTGGCCGATGAGCGTGCGGTATTCGTGCGGCTGCCTAAACTTGGTTGCCTTGTAGCCAATCGGGTCGCTGCCCAGCGCGTGGCGATACGCGGGACGACCGTAGAAGAAATAGACCAGATGCTCGTGAAAAACGTCGCACTCGCCCCCGCGCAGTTCGTGGTTCGCCACGATGTGGGGCAAAATCTCGCAGCGGGTCGTGTGGACGAGCGGCAGTTCCTCTGCGGCGGAAGTCTCTGCGGTTACGATGGCGCGAAGTGAAGTCATTAGTCTTTGGAAGGTTTACGATTGCGGCTCAGCGCTCCGATCTCCGCGCGGTCGCGTTCCAGGAATGCCTTCAGTTGTTCCGCGCTCGGCAGCGCCTTGAGGTAGCGGGAGACGAAGAGCTTGTTGTCCATCCCCGCCGTGGCGAACTCCACCTCCGCTCCGTCGCGGTCGCTGCACAGCAGGATGCCCACGGGCGGGTTGTCGCCCAGCTGAGCCATGTTCGCTTTGAACCAGTTCACATAGAAATTCATCTGCCCCGCGTCCGCAGGTTTGAACGCCCGGATTTTCAAATCAATGAGCACATGGCAGCGCAGGATGCGGTGGTAGAAAACGAGATCCACCCGGTGATGCCGCCGCCCTTCCGTCATGCGGAACTGCCGCGCCTCGAAACAAAAGCCCTGCCCCAGCTCCAGCAGGAACTTTTGCAAATGGTCCAGCAGCGCCGACTCCAGCTCGTCCTCCGAATAGCTCGGCAGCTCCGCCAGCCCGGTGAACTCCAGGATGTAAGGATCGCGCAGCACATCCTGAATGGTCTCGCGCGGCTCCTGCCGCCGGGCGCGCTCGATGACGGACTTCTTGTTCGCGGAAAGCCCCGTGCGCTCGAAAAGCAGGCTCCCGATCTGCCGCTGGAGCTGCCGTTGGGACCAATGACCTTTGAGCAACTCGTTTTCGTAAAAGGCCCGCTTCCACGGGTCGTCGAGCCGGATGAGTTCCAGAAAGTGCGCCCAGGAAATCCGGGCCAGTTGCTCGGGCTTCAGCGGCGTGGGCAATTGGTCATCCGCTGGTTGACCAATTCTGCAAACACTGTTTGCAGAATCGGCGCTTCCTCCCGTGAGGGGCAATTTCCCATGCACTGCTTGGGAAATTGCCAGATCGAGGCCCGGCAGCTCGAATTTCCCACGCACTGCGTGGGAAATCTCCGGGTAGCTCAGAAAGAATAGGCGGCAGGTGCGCAGGACCTCCGCTCCCAGCCCCTTCACTCCCTTCGCCGCGACGTCAGCAGCCAGAGTGGGGAGTAACCGCGCGCCATACTTCGCGCGGTCCGCGCCGTTCTGCTCGAATTCGACGATGTAGGCACCCACCAGCCAGTTTCGCAGCACCAGGCCCTGGTTCACGGCGGTGGCCACCCGGGTGACCAGGTGGGTGTTCACTCCGGCAATCGCTTTGACGAGGTGAGAGTATCCCTCGCCACGCTTGGTGCGGGACGGCGCGGATTTGGCTGGGCGTTTCTTTTCCATGTTCATTTCCCCGTGGTTCGTTTTTGCCCGGCAGGCGACGCTGCTGCGGACACCTGGCTCGCCCATAAATCGTGGCTGGCCGCAATGAACCGCGTCGGGTGGCAGCGGGAGAGGGTCCAGTTCTGCGCGAAGGGCGGATTGGCAATCACGCGGTCGAACTGGATGAGTGCTCCGTCCTTCTCGTTGTGCGGTTCTTCCAGCGTGTTGCCGAACTCGATGTGCGAGGACTGCAAGTTGTGCAGGATGAGATTCATCTTGGCGATGGATACCACGCCGCCGTCGCTGTCCTGCCCGTGGAAATCGAGGTCCGTGCCGTCGCCGCCTTGTTCGCTCACATACTGGCTGCACTGAATGAGCATGCCGCCGGAGCCGACGGTGGGGTCGTAGATGCCCATCTTCGGCTTGGGGTCAATGAGCCGCACCATCAGTCGCACGACCCAGGGCGGCGTGTAGAATTGGCCGCCTTTTTTCCCCGCGCTGTCGGCGAACTCCTTGATCAGGTATTCGTAGGCCGCACCCAGCAGGTCGGGGAACTCGAAGACGTCGTTCACCAAGGGGACGCCTTGCCCGTCCACGCTTTTTGTGAAGTGGTCGAGCAAATCCTTGAAGTCGTCGTTCTTGATCTTCGGTTTCCCGGAGACCTGTTCGTTGAAGTTGATGTTGCCCTTGAGCACGCCGTGCAGGGCTTCGTTGTCGTCTTCCAGCGCCGCGATGGCCTTGTTCAGCATCTCGCCAATGCCGGTCTGCGTGTCCTTGAGCGCCGGACGAGGCACTTGAGTAGTTGTCGTGTTACCGTCTTTTTCAACCGTCTCAACCGTCTCCACCCAAGGTTCATTCCATCGGGCGCGGGGCGGGACGAACATGGTGTCGCCGTAGCTGGTGCGATTTTCGAGAATCTCGGTGAGCCGTGTCGCAGAGAGGTGTTTATAATCCTTCGTTAACTGCTCCCTTTTCTCCTGAAACACGTCCGACAGTCGCTTCAAAAACAATAGGCCGAAGATGTATTCCTTGTATTCGGAAGCATCCATCGAGGACCGCAGCTTGTCGGCGGACTTGTAGAGAAATTTTTCGAGCTGTCCGAGGGTGATTTTAGTGCGGCGCATTTAGTTCAGAAAGTTGAAGGGAGGGTTGGCGAGGAGCTGTCTTTCGCTTCGCAAAAGACCCGCCGAGTGACTTGGCGGTTGGGGATTCGCGCTTACATGCGTCGCGGTGTCGGCAACCCGTCTTGCTGGATCGGGATGGAGCTCGCGGCGGAAGGTGTTCGGTCCCGCGCCTGCGGGAGGGCCGAGGTCGGCCTCAATGCCGCGCAGGGCGAGGAGGGGCGAATGTCGAAATCCGAAGGTCGAATGCCGAATTGAACCGGGAGTGATGGGGTGGCGGTTCATGGCTTCTTCGGCTTGGGCTCCTTGGATTATGGCAGCCTCTTCACCTCGGCATCTTTTGGAGTCGAATAAGCCCCAATTGGCCCGGACAAGCCCTGCTGGAAGTTCGAAATCCCTCATGACAACCTCCATCGTGAGCCAGAGCTTGGCTTCGAAACCGATCGTCGCGGTGGACTGCACGGACAAAGCGGAAGGATTGGCGCGGGCCATGGAGGGAATGCCAGAACACCGCGCCGGGAGGCTGGGCGCAATCATGCAATCGGGGCGATGTCGGGAAAGCGGGTTGGTCGTTCGGGCGCGACTTGCCGGAATCAGGCGCCGCAGGTACGAAGCCGGCAAATCGAAGCCTCAAAACATCGCCTGCATGCAGGCTCCTACACTCGGTTTCGAAGCGGCCCGGAATCGCGGCATAAAGCCGCTCCTACAATTTTCGCCAATGCTCCGTGGATTCTAAATGTTGGGCACAATGGGCCCCTTTCGTGTATTTCGTGTGTTTCGTGGTTCACTCCGATTGCCTGGATGCCTCCTCACGCGATCAACTCCTTGATCACCTGCCCGCCGAACTGGCTGAGCTGCTTGAAGCGGCCGCCGTGGAAGTACGTGAGCCGGTTGTCATCGAGCCCGAGGAGCCGCAGGAGCGTGACGTGGAAATCGCGCACGTGATGCACGCCATCGACCGCCTCGGCTCCCGTCTCGTCGGTGGCGCCGATCGTGTGCCCCGCTTTCACGCCGCCGCCGGCCAGCCAGATGGTCATCGCCCTCGAATTGTGATCCCGGCCGTACGCCGTGCCGCCACGCACACCGTTGTCGGGCGAGCGGCCAAACTCGCCGCACCACACCACGAGCGTCTCGTCGAGCAGGCCACGCTGCTTCAAATCGGCGATGAGCGCGGCAATGGGTTGGTCCACGTTGCGCACGAGATTGCCATGGGCGCGCTCGATATAGTCGTGGGAATCCCACGTGCCGGCGTAGAGCTGGACGAACCGCACGCCCTTTTCCACGAGCCGGCGCGCGAGCAGGCATTTTCGGCCGAAGGCATCCGTGGTCGCGGCCCCCAGGCCGTAGCTCGCCTTGGTCTTCGCCTCCTCCTTTTCGAGATCGAGGATGCCCGGCACCTGCAACTGCATCCGAAAGGCGAGCTCGTAGGCCTCCATCCGCGCGGCGAGTTCATCGTGCCCCGGATGGGCCGCGGCGTGCGTGCCGTTGAGTTGCGCGAGAAAGTCGAGATTCGCCCGCTGGTGCTCGCGGGTGATCCCGGCCGGCGGGGTGAGGTCGAGGATCGGCGAGCCCTTCGCGCGGAGCGGCGTACCCTGGAACGAGGCCGGCAGGAACCCACTGCCCCAGTTCGGCGATCCACCCTGCGGATACGACACCTCCGGCAGCACGATGAAACCGGGGAGATCCTGGTTGAGCGTGCCGAGGCCGTAGTTCACCCACGAACCGATCGCCGGATCGCCACCGAAGCGGTTGCCGGTGTTCATCTGAAACATCGCGGTCGGATGATTCACCGAATCGACCTGGCAGCCGCGATAAAAACAGAGATCGTCGGCGACCCGCGCGAGGTGCTCCCAGTTCACCGCCATGTCGGCTCCGCTCTGTCCGGCCCGGTGAAACTTGAACGGACTCTGCACGTAATAACGTTTCCCGCTTTCCATCGCCGATTTCATTTTTCCCTCCCGCGTGAATTCCTTCAGGTGCAGCTGAGCCAGCCGCGGCTTCGGATCGAAGGTGTCGATGTGCGACGGGCCGCCCTCCATCATCAGGAAGATGCAGTTCCTGGCCTTCGCGCCGACGTGTCCTGGTTTGGGCGCGAGCGGCGAAGCAGCGCCACCCGCGACGCGCGCCTGCCCGGCGAGCAGGCTCGTGAAGGCGACGCTGCCAAGACTGGCCCCGAGACTGTACAAAAAC
>JBIJCX010000119.1:0-22113 GCA_044344465.1 Opitutaceae bacterium | reverse complement strand
GGGCCCACCCTCCGACCGCAAATCCGAGCGTTCTTGGATTGGGAGACGGGCTCTTTCTGCGACCGCGACTGGACTTCGTCCGATTCAACCCGAGTCGAACGAATACGATTCATAACTGCTTCTTCATTTCGACGCCTCCGCTTCGAATCTGATTCTCCCTCCGCAGCTTCCCCGCTGTAGGTATGCGGCAACCTTGGAAACATACCATGGCAGCGCCTTAAGTTATCTCGCCAATGAAGTGAACGCATGAACTCGAAAATGGCTAGGGGATCGATCTTCTTCACGCTGGCCTTCGCCGCTGGCCTTAGCCTTGGTCCCAAGGCGCTGGCCGCCGCCGAGGACGTGGAGTCGTTAAAGCGCCAGAACGCCGAATTGCGGCTGCGGCTCGAGAGCGTCGAGCGCGATCTCGCCGCGATCAAGAAACTGCTGGCTCCCGCCGCCGGTGCTGCCAGCACCACCACGGTCGCGGTACCTACTATCGCGCCTGCCGCGCCTGCTGCCGCTGCGGAATTCACGCCAGCGGAGACCGAAAAACTCAAGTCGCTGGCCAGCCTCAAAGGCAAGCCGGCGCGCTCCAGCCTCGACCTCAACTTCTACGGCTACGTGAAACTCGATGCAGCGTACGACGACTCCCGTTTTTCCCTCGGCAACTTCGCCCGCTGGGCCGAAACCGAAAGCGTCCTCCGCAACGACAGCCACTTCAACCTCACCGCGAATCAGACCCGCCTGGGGGTCGACCTCGCAGGTCCCACCTCCACCGATTTTTCTGCCACTGGCAAGATCGAGTTCGATCTGTACGGCGCCGGCACCGGTGAAAACAAGCCGGAGCCGATGCTGCGCCATGGTTATGTGCGCATGGACTGGCCGAATCAGAAGCTCGCCCTCATCGCCGGCCAGACTTCGGACATCATCTCGCCGCTCAACCCCAACACCGTCAACTACAGCGTCGCCTGGTGGCAGGGTAACGTCGGCTACCGGCGCCCCCAACTCCGCCTCATCAAGACCGCCGGCCTCGCGACCGACGTTGAATTCAAGATCGACGCCGGCATCACCCGCACGATCACCGGCCGCAAGGCGTTCTTCAAGGAAGTCAACGATCCGGACACCGGCGCCGACGCCGGCTATCCCACCTTCGCCGGCCGGGCCGGCGTGAGTTTCCCCGTCGGGCCCAAGCAGGTTGCCTCCTTTGGGGTGTCAGGCCACCGGGGCGTCGAGGAAATCCACCGCGCCAACCTGAGCGGCAGCGACGAGTTCGACACCTGGTCGTTCAACGCCGATCTGCGCCTGCCGCTCGGCCCGACGCTGCTGTTGCAGGCCGAGGCGTTTACCGGCCGCAATTTCGACTCCCACCTCGGTGGGATCGGCCAGGGCGTCAACACCACGTTGAACCGTGAAATCGATACCGTCGGCGGCTGGGCGTCCTTCACCCTGAGCCCCTCAACCCTGTGGCAGTTCAACCTCGGCGCCAGCTTCGACGATCCGGACGACGCCGACTTGAGCGGGAACGTGGATTCAACCAAGGACGCCCGGACGAAGAACACGCTTTTCTTCGGCAACGCGCTCTACTCGCTCAACGCGCAGGTTCAACTGGCATTCGAACTTGCCTGGCTTCGCACCACCTACAAGGTCAACGCCCCGGGCGAAGGCTGGCGGCAGCAATTCGCGATCACCTACAAGTTCTAACCTCCAACAAAATCACCCTATGGCTGGACTCGATTTCAAGGCTTCGGAAGCCCGCGAGCAGGAAGATGCGGCGGTCGTCGCTTACAACACGCGGATCGGAGTCGTACTGTTTTTCATCTACGTGGCTTTCTACGGCGGCTTCATGGCCCTAAGCGCCTTCCGCCCGGAGCTCATGAGCCGCCCGTTTGCCGGCGGAGCCAATCTCGCCGTCGTCTACGGGTTCGCGTTGATCGCCGCCGCGCTCGTGCTGGCGCTGATTTACATGCGCCTCTGCCGCAAATCCAAGTAACCTATTCCCCATGATTCACGCAACCTCCTGGATCGCCATTCTGGTCTTCCTGATTTTTGCCGGGTCGGTCATCGGCATCAGCTTTTATCTGGGCTCGCGAGCCAAGTCCGCCAGCGGCTATTTCGCCGCCGGCGGCGGGATCCACTGGTTCGTCAATGGCATCGCCTTTGCCGGCGATTATCTTTCGGCGGCCTCGTTTCTGGGTATCTGCGGCATGATCGCGTTCTTCGGCTACGATGGCTTCCTCTATTCCATCGGCTATCTCGCCGGGTGGATCGTGGCACTGTTCATCATCGCCGAACCGCTGAAACGCCTCGGCCGCTTCACGTTTGCCGACGCGCTCGACAACAAGTTCAACTCCCGCGGGATCAAACTGGCGGCCGCCATCAGCACCTTGGTCGTGAGTTGCTTCTATTTGATTCCGCAAATGGTCGGTGCCGGCGCGCTGGTGCAGCCGCTGCTCGGGTTTCCCCATTATGTCGGTGTGATCGTCGTGGGTTTGATCGTGACGACGATTGTCGCGACCGCCGGCATGGTGTCGACCACGTGGGTCCAGTTCATCAAAGGCAGTATTTTGGTCGCGCTGTGCGCGGCCATCACCGTCATGCTCCTGTTCCGGGGCGTGACCACCAAGCCGACCGATGCCAACGGCAAACCCGTACGGATCCTGCGGCACGACGTGCCGGTGGCCGAAGTCACCGGTGTGGCCGGCAGCGCGGTCTTGCCCGAGGACGGTGCCTGGGCCGGCAAGCCCTATGTCCGCGTCAAGGATTCCGCCGGCCGGGTGGCGGTCTGGCGCAAGGAAGGCGCCCTTCTCTCCGAAGCGCAGACCCTGACCGTGTTGAAAGACGGTCGCAAACTGGCCAACGGACTCCCCCGGGGCAAAGGGGCGGGCGAAGCGGATCTGCTGCCGGTGGGCTATGCCTCCAAGTTGCCGGGCGGGGTCGAGCAGACGGGACCCTTGGGGCCGATCTCGTTCCTGACCACGATGCAGGATAGCGAGGTCATCCTCTGGAACTCGGACAAGATCGCCGGGGCCGATGGCAGCACGACGACCGTTTATTATCAGAAGCCCACGACGGGAAAAGATTTCATGGCGCCCGGCTCCAGCCCGACTTTCAAAAAAGTGCGTAGCGAGAAATTCTTCGACAAGCTCGATTTCCTTTCGCTCATGCTGGCTTTGTTTTGCGGCACAGCATCGCTCCCGCACATCTTGATTCGGTACTATACGGTCAAAGATCAGCTCAGCGCCCGCAAGAGTACCGTGGTGGGCATCGCCGCCATCGGATTCTTCTACGTGCTTACGCTCTTCCTCGGCCTCGGCGCGATGACGAGCGGCGCGCTGGACGTCACGGATTCCAACATGTCGGCGCCGTTGCTGGCGCGCAGTCTGAACGAGTTTCTCTTCGCGGTGCTGTCGGCCGTGGCCTTTACCACCGTGCTCGGGACGGTGAGCGGGTTGATCATGGCCGCAAGCGGTGCGGTGGCGCACGACCTTATGACCAACTTCCTGAAGATCAGAATGGATGATTTTCAGAAGGTGCGTGCGGCCAAGATCGCGGCGATGTGCGTGGGCGTGCTGGCGATCTGCCTGGGCATTTTGTTCCAAAAAATGAACGTCAATTTCCTGGTCGGCTGGGCCTTCAACATCGCGGCCTCCGCCAATCTGCCCGCGCTCGTGATGCTGCTCTTCTGGAAACGCACCACCAAACAGGGCATCACCGCCGCCATTGTGGTGGGCATGATTTCCTCGCTGGGCTGGATTCTGCTGAGCGCGCAGGCCTACAAGGACGTGTATGGAATCGATCCAGCCAACGCGATCGTACCCTTCAGCCAGCCGGCCATCGTAACCATTCCGCTCGGATTCCTGGTGCTCGTCGTCGTCTCGCTGATGACCCCACGCCCCGCGGAAAAGCCGGCCCCCGTGGCGGCCTGAGCAAAACCGCGGAGCGGTTTTGTTTCAGCCCGCATGAACTCGGGACCAACGCCGGAACATCCCTGCGTTGGCTCTCGAACAACGTTGGCCAACAACCAAAGTGGGGGGAGCGGGCTATCCGCTCGGGTCGGCGGGGCAGAGCAGCAGTCTCTTTTCCTCGGTGTCCCAGATCGCCAGCCGGCGCGAGGGACCTTCGAGTTCCACGCTCACGCTGACGAATCGCGTGCCCTCGATGGTGGCCTCGTGCGCCCGATGAAAATGGCCAAAGACCCAGGCGCGCGGTTTGTAGGCGAGTTCGCACCACAGCCCGCTCAGCTCGACTTCCCCGCAATCGTCCGCCGGCCCGGGATCGAAGCCCGCCGCGGCGATGTGCTCCGCCACGCCCTGCTGCATTTCGGTGCTGCTCCTCAGCCCGATGCCGATGCGCGCGGGACAGGAATGGGTCACAATGAGCTCGGGCCGTTCCCGATTGAACAACGCGACCGCCTGGTCCCGGTTGCGCCGCAAGATGTAGTTGGGAAAACCGCTCAGCCAGTTGTGTTTTTGCGGCCGATCCACATGCAACGCCCCGCCGAGGAAACCCACCTTGGATGCGCCCAACCGGGCCACCGAGGGCCGGGGCTGGTAGAGCAGGTTGAGTTCGCGCGCCCAACTGCGCGCCGCGCCCGTCAGAAGCGCGCGGCGCAGCCACGCATGATCCTCGTGGTTGCCGTCGATCACGTGCAATGGCACGGGATAACGGACCCGCGCGGTGCTGGCGGCTCCCAGCAGGTTTGGGTAGAAGCCAAAATCGCCCACCTGTATCGCGGCCTCGATCCGGAAATCCGCCTGTGCCTGCTGCAGCGCCCCGGCGAGCTTCTCGTGCTGACCATGCACATCACCGATGATCAGGACTCGCATCGTTTCACGGGGTGCCGGGTTTGGTCTCGTTCCTGGTGGCACCGCGCCGCCTCACGCGGTGCGTGCAAAGTCAGTCTCCAGGCGCGCCTGGAAAACGGCAATGTCCGCAAACACCTTCTTCAGGACCGACCGATCGAGCGGCGTGAGTTCCGGCAGGTCGATGAAGTTGTCGGGCGCCACACCGCGACTCCACTGTGCCGCCTGATGCGTGAGCCGCATCAGCATCAGCACGGTGTAGGCTTGCGCCAGTTCATCGTGGCTCGACGGCACCAGCCGGCCCTGGTCGCGCAGCCGACGCAGCCGGTCGAGGGTGTTCGTCTCGGCGAAACCCTGCTGCAAGGCGTAGATCCGCGCGAAATTCACGAGCGGAATGATGGCGGCTTTGATGTTGAATGCCGCCGGCCGCTCGCCGGGGGATTCCAGTTGGATGTTGCCAAAAAAGCCCCGGGGGGCGCGGAATTGCAGCGTGCTCTGCGCGAGGTGGAAGAAAAACGTGTTCCGGCCTCCGCCCTCCAGGATTCGTTGGAGATGCTGGCGCAACTGCACCACGTAGTCGGTCTCGCCGTGGGCGCAGCGGAAGTCGAAGAAAACATTCACGTCGAGCAAATCCTGCGGGTTCGCGGCGGTGACACAGTCGGTGAAATACTGCCGCCAGCGCGCCAGCGGCTGGCACCATTTCGGGTTGCACGCCATGACCTCGCCTTTGCAGCGATGGTAGCCGATCAGATCGAGCCAGCCGCACACCTTTTCTCCCAACTGCAGAAAGTAGCGGTGGGCCGCCTCGCTCTGCTCCGGCGGGACGTCCGCATAAATCAGCGCGTTGTCCTGATCGGTGGCCAGCGTCTGCTCCTCCCGGGCCTCACTGCCGAGCGCCACAAACGCGTACGTCGCGGGGGGAGGTCCGAGTTCGGCCTCGGCCAGCGTGAGCAATCGCCCCATGATGGCATCCGATACCGCGGTCATGATCCGGGTGACGCTTTCGACGCGCGCTCCGCTCTCCAGCAGGGCCTTGACGAAGACCGGCAGCTTGGC
The DNA here is from genome assembly GCA_044344465.1 of Opitutaceae bacterium. Classification (GTDB taxonomy): domain Bacteria; phylum Verrucomicrobiota; class Verrucomicrobiia; order Opitutales; family Opitutaceae; genus ER46. Next base: position 16,273 of record JBIJCX010000119.1, on the reverse strand, counting down.
CCGGCTTTCGCGCAATTCCTCGGGCGTGCTCGCGCCATGGATCTCACTGAGCACCATCGCCACCGCGTGCCGCTGAACGTGGAGCACCTCGGTCGCCGTCAAGACGCCGCGCGCCCCGCCGTGCTCGTCGGTCACGACCAGATGCTGTAGATTGCGTTCCTGCATCAGCCGCGCGGCTTCAAACAACAGGGCGCGATCCGCAATCTGGACCAACGGCGCCGTCATGATGGTGGCAACAGGCTGGGCGGGATTTCGCCCCGTTGCCAGCACCCGCGTGCGCAGATCTTGGTCGGTTACGATGCCGATGGGTTCGCCGGACGGCGACTTTACCAGAATGGCGCTGGACTTAGCCCGGCTCATGGCTGCGGCCGCCTGCACGATCGGCGTTTCCAATTCGCACGTGACGAGGATGAGCGGCGAGGCTTTGATCGAGCGGGTCGCCAGCGGCAGCATGCTCTGCAGGTCGGCCAGCAGGCGGGAGAACGTCTCCTCGGTCTTGCGCCGGACCGCCACCTCCTTGACCGTGAGGACCTGACCCTGTTTGTCGCCGATCGTCACCGGTGCGGAAGTCAGCAACACCTCCGTGACCGCGCCACTCCGGCCCGTGAGCCGCGCCCGTTGTTCCGTCGCGGCCGGGCCACCGCTGGCCACCGCTTCGACAATCTTTTCCAACGGCAGTCCGGCCAGCTCCTCCGCCGTGTAGCCCAGCCGCTCAAGCAACGTGCGGTTGGCGTATACGGGGCGATCCTGCAGCACGAGCAGGACGCCCTCGGTCGTGCCCTCGACGAGCAAGCGGTATTTCTCCTCCGATTCGCGCAGGGCCGCCTCCGCCTTCCAACGCCGCCGTTCGAGGTCGAAGCCTTGTTTTGCGATGTAAGCCAGAAGCACCGCGATGACGCCGGAAATGCCCAGACAAGCCAGCAACACCCGGCGGATCATCTGGCTGATTTCGGCGCGCACGTCCTCAAGATAAATGCCGGTTCCAACAATCCAACCCCACGGAGCAAACCCCTTAACATAAGAGAGCTTGGGGACAACCCGTTGCTCGTCGTCCTTCCACTGCCAAAGGTATTCCACATAGCCGTGGCCCTGCGTGCCAACAATCTTCGTGTACTCGACAAAGAGCTTTTTCCCGGCTGGATCGGAATACTCCAACAAGCTCTGGCCGTTGAGTTCCGGGCGGTAAGGATGCATCACCATGCGCGTCTCGGTATCGGAGATCCAGAAGTAGTCCTTGCTCTCGTCTCCGTAGCGCATGGCTTGGATGCGACCGACGGCCGCGGCTTGGGCGGCAACCCGATCCAAGACTCCCCGTTTCTCTTCTTCATGCAGGCTGGCGAGTTCGCTCCACGCCGCCTGAGTCAACTCGCGGATCATCTCCTTCTTTCGATCGATGATGGTCCTTCGCATCGTCGGTAAAATGACCGCGAAGTTGAAGGCGAAGAACAGGGCGAACGTCAGGATGGCCGGCGAGATGATGTTGACGGAAAAATGCCGCCAGTACGGTCGAGGACGGCCAGCGGAGCGAAGAGCGGTCATGCGCGAAACGGGGCCTCAGTGTCGGCAGATGGCCGGTCGCCCGCCAGACATTTCTTGCCGCGCGTTTGCTACGCCGGTTAAGCAGTCCGCCTCTTGGGTCAGGCCGAAACCTGCAACCACGCCCGAACTCTGACGTGACCGCGATCCGAGTTCGGTTGACCTCGGGGCTGGCGGTTGCGCACAGAATCTTTATCCCCACGAGAATGCCCCATCGCCGCCAATTTCTCAAAACCGCCGTGGTCGGGACTGTCAGCGCGCCATTCATCGCCCGGGGCGCGACACGAACGGCCTTCGAGATCGGTCTCGTGGCCGACGCGCAGTATGCCGATATCGACGCCAAGGGGACTCGTTTCTACCGCCAGTCCATCGACAAGCTCGGCGCGGCGGTGGAGCATTTCAATGGCCGTGACCTCGATTTCTGCGTGCATCTCGGCGACCTCATCGACCGGGAGTGGCGCAGCTTCGACGAGATCACGCGGCCCCTGGCCCGGAGCCGCCACCGTTTTCATCACTTGCTCGGCAATCATGATTTCGACGTCCTGGCCGATTTGAAGCCGCGCGTTCCCGGGCGCATGGGGATGGAGCGGCGCTACTCGCATTTCGATCACCGCGGTTTTCGCTTCGCAATCCTCGATACCAACGATGTGAGCACCTACGCGCATGCCCCCGGCACACCGGAGAACGCCGCGGCGGCCGCGGAGTTGGCTCGATTGGAGGCGGCAAAACGACCGCAGGCCCAGCCCTGGAACGGCGGAATCGGCGCCGCGCAACTCAGCTGGCTCGACCGTGCCTGTAGCGAGGCCGCGGCCCGGCGGTTGAAGGTGATCGTTTTGGCGCATCACCCCTTGCTGCCAGCGGGGGCGCATACCTTCTGGAATCCGGCTGACGTGCTTCCGCTGGTGGCACGCCACCGGCACATCGTCGCGTGGCTCAACGGCCACAATCACGCCGGGGCTTTTGCCGGGCACGATGGCGTGCCCTGTGTCACCATGCGGGGCATGGTCGAGACCCTCGCCACGACGGCCTTTGCGACCGCCCAGGTTTTGCCGGATCGCCTTGTGCTCACCGGTCATGGGCGCGAGCCCTCGCGGGAACTCGTGTTTCGGACGACGTGAGCGGAACGCTGCCGTTGTTCACCGCCAGCCAGTCCGGGAACGACTGCAGCGCGAAGCTGAGGCGTGGTGAACCGTCAGCGGCCCGAACGCTTTTGCCCGGCCGTCACTTCACCGCCGCCCACACCCGCTGCACATCGTCATGGTCCTCGAGCGCCTGGAGAAATTCGCCCACTTCGGCTTGCGCGGCGTCATCGAGATCGGGGAACGATTTCGCGATATAACCGGGCTCGCTCATCGTGACGGTCCAGCCGTTCAGCTTCAGCCAGCTCGACACCGCGTGGACGGCAGTACGATCGCAGATGAAACGGGCCGCCGCGGTGCCCTCCGGAATGTCGTCGTTCTGGGCGTGCGTCAAAAGCTCGAATTCGTTCGCGCCCGCTTCAATGGCGGCGCCCTCGATGTCGGTGCCCGTCACCGGATGGTGCGCCTCGACGAGACCAACGTGGTCGAAGAGAAACTTCATGCTGCCCCCGCCCCCGAGCTGGCCCTTCTTGAAGAGCAGGCGGATTTCCCCGGCGGTGCGATTGTGGTTGTCGGTCATCACGTCGACGATCAACGGCACCTTGTGGGGTGCATAGCCCTCGTAGACGACGTGCTCGAGCACCAGCTTGTCGTCGCCAATGCCCGCGCCCTTGTTAATCGCGCGCTGGATGACGTCACGCGTGACGCTGGCCTTCTTGGCCTTCTCGACTGCGGCAAAGAGCCGCGCGTTGGCCTCGAGATCGGCGCCGCCCAGCTTGGCGGCGACTGTGATCTCTTTGACAAGCTTGCCCACCGTTTGACCCTTTTTGAGGTTTACGATGGCGCGTTTAGCGTGGAGCCATTGACGTCCCATGCGCGGGAGATTGGGAACGAACGCGTCGTGGGCAACGTCGATCTTCAGTTCGGGCAAAAAATGAATCACCTTGCCGCCAGGTCCCGCATGGCCGGGCTGATTTACCGCAGGCTGACCTTCACGCGCCGGGTGCAGGTTGGAGTTTCGGCCTCCTGCCAAGGTGATTGAACGCACAGCGGCGCGGGCACCGCGGTGCCGGAGAATTCCGGCTCTAATGCCGGCAGTCGCCGCTGTAGCACAGCCAGCACATCAGGAGAACGATAACGGAAAAAATCGTGACCAGAATCATGAACTTTTCGGGCAGAGGAGTAGGGGCTAAGCGGCAGGAAGCAACCGAAGCGCAAGCGGGCGAGCCGGGATTGGCCAGCCTAAAGTGGGCGGGTGCGTTGGGAATATTTTTGAACGTTTTCTGAATCTGAACCTGGGATCGCGCCATCCGGGTCGACTCAATCGACGCCGGGATTCCCGGTGATTTTTCACTTTGCGGCGAGGCGGGTTTCCCGGCGACACTCGGCCCGTGCTGCGTTCGCTTCCCACCGTCGTCCACCTCGATGCCGATGCCTTCTTCGTTTCCTGCGAACTGGCGTTGAAGCCGGAACTGCGCGGCACGAAATGCGCCGTCGGCGGACGGGAGCGAGGGATTATTTCCTCCGCGAGCTATGAGGCGCGGGCCTGTGGCGTCTACACCCCGATGCCGACGGCACGGGCCCTCAAGATCTGCCCCGGCCTGATCATGCTCCCGCATACTTCCGGGCTCTATGGCAAGGTATCGCGGCAGATGTTCGATCGGTGCGAAACGCTGACCCCGCTCGTGCAGCGCAACTCGATCGACGAGGGCTACCTCGACCTGGCGCCGTGCGGATTCACAGCGACCGCGGACATCGAGCGGCGCGTGCGCCGGCTGCAACAAGACCTGTGGGACGAGTTGCAGGTGCCGGTTTCGTTCGGACTCGCGGGCAACAAGCTGGTGGCGCAGATCGCCTCGAAACTGCGCAAACCGCGTGGCTTCGTCGTCGTGCCATCCGGAACGGAGGAGGAATTTCTCGCGCCCCTGCCGATCGGCAAACTTCCGGGCATCGGCCCCAAGACCGAGGCGGCATTGGTTGGTGCTCACGGCATCAAACTCGTGCGTGACCTCGTCGCAAAGTCGGAGTCCGAGTTGAAGGCGATTTTCGGCCAGGGTTGGAGCGACATGCTGGCAATGGCGCGCGGGGTCGACGACCGCGCGATCGAGACCGAACACGAGGACGCCAAGAGCTACTCGCAGCAGGAAACTTTCGGGGCGGACATTGGCGACTTCGCCGAAATTGAGCGTGTGGCCAAGCGAATGGTTGACGAACTCATGGCCGGCGTCCGGGCGGACGGCAAACGCGTGCGCACGATGACGGTGAAGGTGCGCTATCCGGATTTTGCCCAGGAGTCGCATGGCCGCAGCCTGGAGACGGCGACGGATCTGGAGGCGCCGTTTTACGGGTTGGTGGCGCCCCTGTTGCGCGCCGCCTGGACCAAACGCCGTCCGCTGCGGCTCGTGAGTGTGCGCTTCTCGAATGTGGAGGAGGGCAGTGCCCAGTTGGAAATGTTTACCGACGCGGATGAGAAGCGGCGGCGGTTGGCCGGCGTGCTCGACCGGCTGAATCGCGCCGGCGGTGGCGTCGTCCGCCATGGGCACCAGCTTCCGCGCCGTCCGTGATTTGACGGCAAAAAGCCTTCGAGTCTTGCGAATTTTTGCTGCTGCCCTAACGGGAGTGGTTCTATGCCAATCTACGAGTATTATTGCCCGGATAACCACACGGTTTATCAATTCTACGCGAAGACGCTGGCCCAGGGGCAAAAGACGCCGGCGTGTCCCGATAATCCCAAGTATCGGATGAAGAAACTGGTCTCCGCCTTCGCCGTCACGAAGGGGGGAAAGTCGGACGAGGCGGCCGAGCCCAAACCGACCGCGGCCGCGGGGGACCCGGCCGAAGACGCGCGCATGGAGGCGGCGATGGGTGCGATGGAAAAGGAATTCTCCAATGTCGATGAGAACGATCCCCGCGCCATGGCTCGCATGATGCGCAAGATGTCGGAACTCACCGGCGAAAAGATCGATGGCGAGATGGAGGAGGTCGTACGCAAACTCGAGGAGGGCGCCGATCCCGACTCACTCGAGGATCAACTCGGAGGCGGGGAAGAACCGGGTGGCATGGATGATCCCTACGGCGAGGGCATGGGCGGAGGACCACCGCCGGCCGTCGATCCCAAGGAGCCGCGCCGCCCCCTGAAGGTCCGGCGCGTCGCGCCCCGCCGGGATCCCAAGCTCTACGACTACGCTTGACGGGGCATGCCCGCGAGCCGCCCGGGGCACGGATCGCGAGGGAAGCGAGACATCGCCAATGATTCCGCTTCATTCTCGGCCGATAGTGTGGATTAGTCGTGTTGCATGCCTAATTCCGACCTCCTCCCTCGCATCGCGGCCGCCCGGCGCGCCGTGCTGGCCCAGACTGAGTTGCTGCACCGCGAATTCGGCCGCGCGGAAAGCAAATGGAAGGCCGACGGCACGCGCGTGACCGCGGTCGACATCGCGATCTCGGAGGGAATTTTCCGGGACTTGGGCGCCGAGTTTCCGGACGACCAGTATTTCAGCGAGGAACTGGCCGTTACCGACAAGCCGATCGAGGTGCGGTCGCAGTTCTTCTGGGTGCTCGATCCGGTTGACGGCACGAATAACTTTGCCCTTGGGCTGCCCCATTGCGCGATCAGCCTCGCGCTCTGCACGCACGGCGAGCCGGTTTATGGCGTTGTCTACGACCTGAGCCGCCGGGTGCTGATGCAGGGTGGTCCTGGGTTCGGGGTGTACGACGGCGATCGTGCGACGCAGGTGAGCACGGCGGCGCACAGCCGGGAGACGCTGGTGGGCTTCCACAGTCCGGTCGACAAGGCACTCGTGCCGATGGCGGACAGGATTATTTCGAATTTCAAGATTCGCGGGCTCGGCAGTGCAACCTTGCACCTGGCTTATGTGGCCGCCGGGATCCTGGACGGGTGCGTCGATTACAACGTCAGAATTTGGGATCTGGCGGCGGCGATTCCACTCGTGCGGGCGGCGGGTGGCGAGGTGCAGTTCCTGAACGGCGAGCAGCTGCCCATGCGCCAGTTCGATCTCAGGATGAAGCCCATCGTCTACGTCGCAGGCAGCGCCGCGACGTGTGCGCGGCTGCGCGAGTTGATGCGAGGGTAGCGGGACTTCGGCTCAGACCAGGTAGGTCTGCAGCGGCACAGGATCGAGGACCCGGGACTTCGGAGCCAGTTCGGCGAGCTGCTTCGCGAACCAGGCCCGCGCCGGTGGATCGCCGTGTGTGAGCACGATGCTGCGGGCGCCAGATTGCAGTGCGAATTCGACCAGCTCCTCGCGATCCGCATGGCCGCTCAGCTCGAACCGCTCGACCCGCGCCTTGACCTTGGCTTTCACGTGGGCGGCTTCGAAGAGAAACTCGTCGCCTGGTTTGGTGGCGAGCAACTGGCCGCCGGGCGTGTCGGGATCGCAGTAACCGACAAAGCCAATGGTGTTGCGCGCATGTCCCAGCAAGCCGGAGGCGAGCGTATAACTTGGCGTCCGCTCCACCATCATGCCGGAACTGATCACGTAGAGGGCGTTCTGCTGCGGATCCTCCCCCGCGGTCATCTTGCGGGGCGTCGGCTTGACCTGGAGTTCCTTGAGGATCTGCCGGCTGAACTCGATGTGCCTGGTCTTGCGGGAGATTTCGTCAAAGTAGTCCGCGAGATCGACGCCCAACCCGGACGCGTAGATCGGGCATTGGACCAGCCGGCCGAATTTCCGCGCGTCATGGAGCACCGACATGATTTCCTGCATCCGGCCGAGGGCGAACACCGGGATGAGGTACGAGCCGCCGCGCTGGATGGTGTCGTTGATCGAGGTGAGGAGGCGCGCGAGTTCGTTGACCCGCTCCTTGCCGACGGGGCGCTCGGTCGTGCCCCGCGTTGTCTCCATGACGATGGTATCGAAGTGGCCCGCAGGGAATTTCGCGCCGGCCAGGGTCCGCTGGTGCTCAAAGAGCACGTCGCCGGTGAAAAAGATGTGCCGGTGCTTGAACTTGATCTCCACCGCCGCCGCCCCGGCGACGTGGCCGGCGTGATGAAAGATGACCTCGATGTCGTCCTTGGCGCCGCGGAAATGCTTGGCGTGGCCAAAGGGCAGGCCGACCATGCGCTTGCCGCAGCGATCGATCTCCTCGTGGGTGAACAGGGGGTAGTCCGGAATATTCTCCTCGTCCCGCTGGCGCAGCATCACGTTGGCGGAGTTGTGCAGCATGCGCTCGACCAGCATGCGGCTGGACGTGGTCATGATGACGGGCGTGTTCGGATGCTCCCGCATCACCACCGGCAGACTGCCGATATGATCGAGGTGGCAGTGCGTGATGATGATGAGATCGAGGGTGATGCCGCGCAGCGGCTTCAAATCCGGGCTGGCGGCGCGCCCAACTTTTTTTGGGTTGAGCCCGCAATCGACCAGAAGGTTGAGATCGCCGAGCTGGACGAACAACGAGTTGGCGCCGATGCCGCCGTCGCGGTTCAAGTCTGTGAGCTTCATGAGCCGGGCAGGAATAACGAGAACGGGATGGAGAACGAGAACGAAGTTTGCCGCGGGGCCCTGGACGGCGGCTCCGGCAGGTTCAAAACTCCCGGGTTTCCGCTGCCAGCGCCGTGGCGGTTTCAGTCGCGCGGAATCGTCATGTCAAACGGCGGCAGAATGACGTGCACCCGGTTGCCCAGTTCGTCGACGCCGTGAAAACTGCCGTGGGCGCACGCGTCGATGCCGGTCACATGGTAGCTGTTGTAGGAGAACTGCTCGCCCGGCGCGATCCGGGGCGTCTCCCCAACGATCTTCTCGCCCTCGATGACGAGTTGCGTGCCGTCGGTGTGCTGCACGACCCACTTGCGCCCAAGCAGGGTGACGGACCGATCCGAATTGTTTCGGATGGTAATGAAATAGACAAAGGCGTGTGGCTTGTCGGCGGGCAGGCTGACGCCACCATGATGATAACAAAGTTTGTTCAGGCCGGCGGTGAGGCCGGGGAGTTCACGCGAACGGGTCACAGGGAAGAAGAGACGGGGGTTTCGCCGCATCGCAAGTTGCTTTGTCGGAACGGGCGCAAGCCGCATCGCGCCGGACGTTTGCCGGCGCGCCCCGGCACGGGCGTCGAGGGGCGACGCGCACCGGTGCCGGCGGCAGGGTACGTGCGCCGCGCCGGGGGCCCGCTGTTCAGGTTTCGCGCTTGCTGCGCGCCACCGGTCGAAGCAGAAATCGCGCCCATGGCCAAACTCGCCCTTCTTTCCGTTTCCGACAAACGCGGCCTGGTCGAATTTGCGACCGCGCTCGTGCAACAGCATGGCTACACGCTGCTCTCAACCGGCGGCACCGCCAGGCTCCTGGCGGAAAAAGGTCTGCCGGTGACGGAGGTGGGCCAGCACACGGGTTTTCCCGAAATCATGGAGGGCCGGGTGAAAACCCTGCATCCCAAGATTCACGGCGGCCTGCTGTGCCGGCGCGACAAACCGGAGCACCTGGCGCAGGCCGTGCAAAATGGCATCGAGCTGATCGATCTCGTCGTGGTGAACCTCTATCCGTTCGAACAGACGGTGGCCAGGCCCGGCGTCGCCTTCGAGGAGGCAATCGAGAACATCGACATTGGCGGACCTTCCATGCTGCGCAGTGCGGCGAAGAATCATGAGAGCGTGACCGTGGTCTGCGACCCGGACGATTATCCAGCCGTGTCCGCCGCCCTGGCCGTGCCGGAAGATCTCGTGGAGCTGCGGCGCCGGCTGGCGCTCAAGGTGTTCCAGCGCACAGCGAGCTACGACGCCGCCATCGCCCGCTATCTCGAGGCCCAGGCGCTGGAGCCGGATCTCGAGGCCATCAGCGGTTTTCCGGCGACGCTCACGATGTCTTGGAAAAAGGTGCAGTCGTTGCGCTACGGCGAGAATCCCCACCAAAAGGCCGCGCTTTATGGCACGTTCCACGAGCACTTCGCGCAGCTTCAGGGCAAGGAGCTATCGTATAACAACATTCTGGATATCACGTCGGCGACCTACCTGATCGGCGAATTCGAACGGCCGACGGTTGCCATCCTGAAACACACGAATCCCTGCGGTGTCGCCAGCGACGACTCGCTGATCGCGGCGTGGGAGAAGGCCTATGCAACCGACCGGCAGGCGCCTTTTGGCGGCATCATTGTCGTGAACCAGACGCTCGACGGCGTCCTGGCGAAGGCGATCGCGGAGATCTTCACCGAGGTGATCATTGCGCCGCGGTTTAGCGACGAGGCCCTGGCCATCTTTGCGCGGAAAAAGAACCTGCGCCTGATGACTGCGAAAGGCGGCATCGGCGCGGACGCACTCCAAGAAATCCGGTCCGTCGTCGGCGGCGTGTTGGTCCAGGATCGTGATCGCACGTTGGGAAACGTCGGCGAGTTCAAAGTGGTGACGAAGCGCGAACCGACCTCGGCCGAGTGGGCGGCCATGCTTTTTGGCTGGAAGGTCGGCAAGCATGTGAAGTCGAACTCGATTGTCTATTGCCGAGGCGAGCAGACCCTCGGGGTCGGTGCCGGACAGATGGCCCGCGTGGACAGTTCCCGCATCGCCGTGTGGAAGGCGGGCGAGGCCGGCCTCGATCTCCATGGCTCCGTGGTGGCGAGTGAGGCGCTGTTTCCGTTTGCCGACGGCCTGATTGCGGCCGCGGACGCCGGCGCCACGGCGGCCATCCAGCCGGGCGGGGCCCTGCGCGATGCCGAGGTCATCGCGGCGGCCGACGCGCGCGGCATGGCCATGGTCTTCACCGGCAGCCGGCATTTCAAACACTGAGCCGGGATGATGCCGGTGGTAATTTGATTCGCACTCGCCGGCCGGCAGGATTTCTCCCATGGTGGCCGGATGTTCGACCCTGTTGAAAAACTCAAGGAATTCATCCGTCATCCCAGCGTTTCGACCGACGCCGGATTTGTCGCCGGCATGAAAGGGGCCCAGGAGTTCGTGTCCGGGCTTCTGGCGTCCATCGGTTTTTCGGTCGAGGTCGTGAAAACTGAGCGCCACCCGATCGTGCTGGCACAGCGCGGTGGCGACCCGGCCTGGCCGCACGTGTTGATCTACGGTCATTATGACGTCCAACCCGCGGACCCGTTGAGCCTCTGGAAAACCCCGGCGTTTGAGCCGACGGTGATCGGTAACCGGATCTTCGGCCGCGGGGCCGCTGACAACAAAGGGCCGCTCATGAGCATCATCGCGGCGGTGGGCCAGTTGCTCGAAGATCACCCGCAGCTACCCTTGCGAATCACCTTCCTGATCGAGGGAGAGGAGGAGATGGGAAGTCCAAGTTTTCCCAAGTTTCTCGAGCACTATGCGCCCCGGCTGCGCGAGGCGGACTTTGTTTTTCTCTGCGACACCGCGTTGCCGAACGAGAACCAGGTGGTCGTCACGTGCGGGCTTCGCGGCCTGGCCTTGTTTGACGTGCACGTTACCGGCGCCAAGGGCGACCTGCATTCCGGGCTGCACGGCGGCGTGCTGCGAAATCCGATTCAGGCGCTCGCGGAAATCCTCGCGACCCTCCACACTCCTGACGGCCGCGTCAACGTGCCGGGATTCTACGACGCCGTGCTCGATGTGCATCCGTGGGAGCGGGAAGAGTTGAAGAAACTCGGCACGGAGGAGAAGGCCTATGCGGAATTCCTGGGCATCGATGCCTTTTACACTCCGCCCGGTTTTTCACCGTTCGAGGCGGTGCGTTTTCAGCCGACGCTCGAGTTCAACGGGATTGGTGGCGGCTATCAAGGGGAGGGCACCAAGACGGTCATCCCGAGCAAGGCCTTCGCGAAGATCAGTTGCCGGCTCGTTCCCAATCAGGAGCCGGACAAGATCAAGCAAATCGTGCGGGACACGATTCGCGCGCGGGCTCCGAAAGGCGTGAAGTTGGAGTTTGTCGATCAGCACAAGGGTGCGGCGTACGTCGTGGTGCCGCCGGATCGCTCCAATACGCCGAAGGGGCAATCGCCAGTTTTGGCGCGGGCCTTTCGCGCCGCGGACAAGGCGGTGTCGGAGGTCTGGGGCCGCCCGCCGCTCTATTTGCGCGAGGGCGGCAGCGTACCGATTATCGCCGAGATCAAGCGGGCCACCGGGCTCGACTCGGTGATGTTCGGACTTTTTTTGCCCGAGGACAATTTGCACGCACCCAATGAGAGCTTCAATCTCGAGGTGATGAAAAAAGGCAGCGAAACCACGCGGCGGATGCTGGCATTGCTGGCCGGGGGCTAGCGCTTCGATGGCCAGCTGATGGGGCGGTTTCCTGGCCGGACGCCGCACCTGGACGCGACGGGTAACGAGCAAAAAAAACGCTCCGGAAACGAATTCCGGAGCGCGGGAGAAAAACCGAAACGGGCCTCAGAGCGGGGAGGCGCCGGATTTTGGATTCACAACCACGAGATCGACGCGGCGATCCTTCGCCATCGTGGCGTCGTCGGCATTTTTCGAGGCTTCGAGGCTGCCCTTCGAGACGGATTCGAGCCTGTCGGCGGCAACACCCAGCGACAGGAGATATTTTTTCGCGGCGTTGGCCCGCCGATCACCGAGGCCGAGATTATATTCGGCCGTCCCCCGCCAGTCACAATGGCCCTCAAGCAACAGACGATAGGTCGGGTTCTTGGCTAGATACTCCTTTGCCGCCTGCAGTTTTGCGCGCTCGGGCTGCTTGATGTCGGACTTGTCGAAATCGAACAAAACCGGCTGCAGCGCGGTGCGGTTGAATCCACTCGGGTCAAATCCATCGGCCCGCTGGGTCAGGCCCGGAGCCTCCAGGTTGACCGGGACATCGGTCGGCGTCATCGACCCGCTGCCCGCGCCACCTGGCTGCTGTCCGAGCACGGTGGAAGCCGGATCCGGCCGAGTCGGCTTCTTGGCGCAGCCCGCGAACAAAAGGGCGGCTCCGGCAACGGCGAGGCAAAGTTTCATCGAGGCAAGGTTCATGAGAATTAAAGGGGACGGGACGCGACGGAAACCTATTGGGCAAACGCCCGCACCCCGGCAAGGTTTTTACACAGTCTTTTTCGGCTGGATCAGTCCGACTTCCAAGGCGTAACGGGTCAGGCTCGCGACGTCATGCAGGTTGATTTTTCGCATCAAGTTCGTGCGGTGATTATCGACCGTCTTGACGCTGATGCCGAGCTTGGCCGCGATTTCCTTGGTGCTGTGGCTTTCGGCCACGAGTTGCAAAATTTCCCGTTCGCGGTCCGTGAGAAAATCCGGGGCATTGCTGGTGGCCGGATTGGCGACGACATTGCGGAGCAGCGCCGCGACCGCGGGTCCGAAATAGGTCCCGCCATTGGCAACGGTCTCGAGTCCCTTCTTGAATTCGATCAAGCCCGCCGTCTTTTCGACGAAGCCGTGTGCGCCGGCCTCGAGCATTTCCCTCACCAGCACGGGATTCTCATGCCCGGAGAAGACGAGAACGCGCATCTGCGGCAGCTTTTTGCCGATGCGGCGGAGAATGTCCACGCCGTTGAGCCCGGGCAATTTGGCGTCGAGCACACAGACGTCCGGATTGGCATCGAGGCAAAGCTGCACCGCGCTCTGGCCGTCTCCGGCTTGCCCTACCAGCTGGTAGTTGGCGTCGAGGCGCAGGATTTCCACCAGCATCTCCCGGATGGCCGTTTGGTCTTCAATGATGACGAGGCGTTTCATGCGCTGGGAGAAATGAACTAGTTAGGATGGTGGGTCGAGAGGGATTCGAACCCTCAACCAACGACTTAAAAGGACGCTGCTCTACCATTGAGCTATCGACCCATCTTCCGAAACCGTAGTGAGTTACGCAACGCTTTTGGTTTCCTGATTGCTGTTTCTACACGTGTTTTCTACTCTCCATGAACCAACATGAGCACGCACACCAAAACATGGGAAACAACCAGAGAACCGAACCTGCTGCGAAATGGACATAGCGGCCGGTACTACGCCCGCTTCAGAATCGCGGGCAAGTCGAAATGGATAAACCTCAAGACCGACGTGTTTACGGTCGCAGTGTTGAGGCTCGGGGAAGAAAAGGCACACGTCACCCGCGGCCGGCTCACGGACAAGAACGTTGAGGGTGGCGTCGGCACGATGGGCGAGCTCGCCGACATCTACCTCAAGTCCGTCGCCGCCAATCCGAACCTGCAACCGAAGTCCAAGCAACGCTACGGCGAGATGGTGGCCGCGGTCCGCAAGACCTGGCCGGGTTTCGACAAGCTGACGCCGAACCGCATCACGCGCACAGTCACCAAGGAATGGCGGGACCGGGTAGCACGGGACGGCACCGGTTTTATCGTGCCGGGGGCGAAGGGACGCACCAAGCTGGCAGACGGATCTTCACCGGGCACGATCAACAAGGTGATCGACGCGATGCGGCTCATGCTGGAAATCGCCGTCGAACGCGGCCAGCTTGGCGGGAATCCTTTGCGGGGCAGGGGGCTGAAACTGAAGATCAAGCCCCGAAAGCCGAACCTGCCAGAAGCGAGCATCCTCAACGCACTATTCGAGAACATCGAGAACCGGGGATCGGGCCGTTCGCCATCCTGCGGCGAGCTCTGCCGGTTTCTGGCCTTCACCGGCTGCCGGATAAGCGAGGCCGTCGCCGTGCGCTGGCAGGACGTGGACTTTGACCGCGGGATCTTGCGCGTGCATGGCACCAAGACCGAATCGGCGGATCGTGAAGTGCCGCTGATTCCGGCCGCTCGTTCCCTACTCGAAAAGATTCGCGTGCAACGGCTGGCCGAACTGAAATTGACCGCGGGCGAGGACGCCACCTTGGCGCCAGACACAAAGGTTTTGCGCGTCGCCGATGCGTCCCGCTCGCTCACGAACGCTTGCAAGGATCTCGGCATTGAAAAGCTCACGCATCACGATTTGCGGGACGCCTTCACAACCTCCTGCATTGAGGCTGGCGTCGACATTCCGACCGTTGCCTCATGGCTGGGCCACAAGGACGGCGGGGCGCTGCTAATGCGAGTGTATGCCCACCACCGACGCGCGCACAGCCAAGCCCAAGCGGCCAAGGTGATCGTCGGAGGTGAATCGTGAGTGCGAAGAAACATCAATATCAGGAGGCGATGCCGTGCCCGACGCGGCTCACAGCTTGGGGCACGCTTGACGACTTTTATCACAAGGATTTCCAGAACATCCTCGACAAGTGGTACCCGCGAATCCCTGCCGAAAAAATAATCGAGGTAACGTTTTTCCTCTGCCGGCTCTCAAACGTGACGCTTCGCCCCGACCTTTGGGAAGAGGACAAGCAATCCCGCGCCAGCCGCTTCATGAGGTTCTATTTCCAGCATCCGGCTTTCTTCGCGGAGCTACTTTGGAAAATCGAAACGCTCAACGCGGTCCCACTGTCCCGGCTCAAGAAGGCCGAGCTGCTCGCGCTGGCAGAGCGCGACGTTGCCGCCGAAGGCCGGACAAAATCTGAACAGCTTTTAACCGCACTCGCGGCGAAGGCGTCGGAGTGGAAAGGCCAGAAAATCGCCCGCGGATATGCGAAGAACTGGCGGACGAAGGAAATCGAGCGACGGCGCAAGATCGGCGAGAAATGGAATCTCCGGATCGCGGAAGGTAACAAAAAATCGGAAAAAGTGTGACCCGGTAGTGCAGGACAGGAGAGACGCGGTGGCGCACGTTGGTTATGTGAAAAGTAACCACGCCTCGAATACAGTTGAAGTCAGCACGGTTCCAGCTCAAAAGCTGGCCTATACCCTCAGCGAACTCTGCGCCGCGCTCGGCCTTTGCAGGGTGACATTATATCGGTTGGAGCAACGCGGGCTGCTCCGCCCCGTTCCCGGCATCCGGCACAAGCTCTACTCGCGCGCCGAGGTTGACCGCTTTCTGAACGGGAGGGCGGCATGAGAACGTTCATCCGCACCGCCAGCCCGCTCGATCTCGTCGTCGCCGCCATCGCAGCCGGCGCGTTCATCGCAACCGTCGTCATCGGGTTTTTGAAAGGCACCCAGTGAGCGCCGCCCCCCGACTCGCGCCGGGCACCGGGTTTGCCGACGGCAAGATTTCGCTTGTGACACTCCCGACCGGGCTCGCGGTCCCAGACCGCCAGCTGAGGACGGCTGACCGGCAAGCCCGCGACCGGGCCGTGCTGAGTTTGCGAATCGTTGCCGGGCTGCACACCGGATCGATGCGCGATCTGGCCAAAGAAGCCGGCGTTTCGGTTCAGAGCCTTTCCAAAGCAACGCGCAGGCTGGCCGCGAGGCTCGGGCTGAAATTACATCTCCTCTCCGACCAGCACCGTGAATCGCTCGCTGAGGCGCAGCGCCGACGGTGGGCCAAGCGAAAGGCCACGTCATGAGTCTTTCAAAATCAGCGCAGCACAAAATCGAGCGCGCGATCCTCCGCGGTTTCAAACCGGGGAATGGCCACATCGGTCCCGGCGAATTCCTGCGCGCTAAACAAGGCAAGCCGACATCCCGCTCGCAGCGCAATCGGAGATTTCGCGCCGTGGGGTTCGGAGGTGGACTTTGAACCGCCCAGGTGTATCCGCCGCCATGCTACGCGAGGCTGGCGTGCGTGACGTTGAAGCCGCCGAGGCCCGCGCGCTCGTTGGATTTGAAAAGCCCGGCTTGGCAATCCCCTATCGCGCGACTTCCGGCGAGCCGTTGTCATTCGACGGCAAACCGTTTTTCCGCCTGCGCCTGCGTCACCCGACCGGCAACGCCAAATACCTGTCACCGGCCGGCGAGGGTTGCCAACTCTACTTCCCGCCGCG
>JBIJCX010000407.1:0-7065 GCA_044344465.1 Opitutaceae bacterium | reverse complement strand
GGTCGTCGAGCTCGATCCGGAGACGTCGGAGGAACTGCGTCGCACGATCGAACGGGTGCAGGATAATCTGCGTTCCCGCGGTTACGCCGAGGTCGGCCACATTGTGGAATTTTTTGGCGTGGCGCCACAAGCTAGCCGCGCGACCGCCGCGACAGTGCCGGTGGTGCGCTGAGACTTTTTGCGGTGCGGCAGGCCGCCCGTGGCGGCGCGGACAAGCACGTCGAAGTGCGAGCGGGAGTCTTTCCGGGCCCCGAAATGCGGCCGCTCACCGGTCGCCAACGCCCAGCCTGATTCGCGGATCCAGCCAAAGAAGCAGCATGTCGCTGAGCAGCGTGCCAAACATCCCCAGCACGCTCAGCAACATCAGCGTCGATCCCGCGAGGTAGACATCCTCCGCGATCAACGCATCGAACAGCGTCGGGCCCATCATGGGCAAACTCAGGACCATCGCGACGATGGCACCGCCGGAAACCAGCTGCGGAAACAGCCCGCCGAGGCCGGATATAAACGGGTTCAGCGCCAATCGCACCGGATACCTCAGCAGGAGACGCAGCGGCCGCACGCCCTTGGCGCGCGCCGTTGTGACGTAGGGTTTCCTCAGTTCATCGAGGAGATTCGCGCGCATGACCCGGATCATCCCGGCCCCCGAACCGAAGCCGAGCACAACGACAGGGAGCCACAGGTGCTTCAGCAGATCCACAACCTTGGCCCACGTCCAACCGGGCATGGTGGCAAACTCCGGCGAGAACAATCCCGCGACATTCAGGCCGAACCAGCGCTGCGCGAGGTACATCGTGACGAGCGCCAGCAGGAACGAAGGCACCGACATGGCCAGGAAGCCGAGAAACGTGATTACGTGATCGGCCGCTGAATACTGTCGCACGGCGGAAAAGATCCCGATCGGCAACGCGATGATCCACGTGAACAACACAGTCGCCAGCGAGACCACCACGGTCAGTATGATGCGATCGCCGATGACTTCGCTGGCTGGCTTTTCGTGTTCCATCGAAAGCCCCGGGTTGCCCTGCAACAGGCCGGCTTCCGCAGGTTCGAAGCTCGCGAACCACAGGAATCCCATCCAGCGCGCGTAACGCTTGATCATCGGTTCATCCAGGTGAAAATTTTTCCGCAGCTCCGCGGCGAGTTCCTCACTCGAGGCCGTCCCCTCCATCTCGAGGCGCATCACGCGCGTCTCGGCAAAATCCCCGGGTGGCAGCTGCACGAGCAGGAAGACAATGACCGAGACCACCAACATCGTCGGGATCATCAACGCCAGGCGCCGGCCGATCAGCGGATGGCGCAGGGCCACCAGCGCAAGCCCGGTCAGCAGCACGCCGCTCATCAGCCAGCGCACGACCCGGCCGATCCCGCCTGCTTCCGCCCCACCCGCCTCGATCGCCGAAAGGGAGTTTGGGCCCGGGGTAATGGTCACGATCTCCTCCTTCGTTTGCGCGGCGATTGCGGGATCCTCCTTCGGCTTTGCCCAAAAATAAGTCTCCAGGCCCGCATTGGCCGGGGACTGGAAGTTCGCGCCGAAAAACGCCGTGCGCGGGACGTTTCGGAACCCGTTCTTGACCACAACGAGCTGCGGGGGAGGAGTCGCGATGCTGATGGTCCAGACTCGCTCCGCCGCAATTTCCTGCACGGCGTTGAAGTGCGCAATCCGATCCGATTCGAGCGGCATCGCGGTCGCTTCATCGAGCAACTCCATCGCTCGGCGCAGCGGGTGGTCGCGCGGAGGCTCGATCGCATTCGGTCGCCGGGCCGCCGGATCGCCGTGCAGGCCGCCGTATTGATACCACGAGCCAAAACCCGGCGCATAAAAAGACTCGAAGTACGTCGGCACAAAATTGCGGGGCTCAACCAGCGGGTAAAATTCGCTTTCACCCGTCCACACGGTGAAGTCGTGCTCGAAAATCATCTTTTCCTGCTCAAACAGCCGCCGCGCGCGCGAACGCAGGATCACGCGTACCCCGACCCGCGCCCAGTCATCGATCACGAACTGCGCCGGACCGTCACCGGTATAGTCGGTGGCGTTCAGCATGAACGTCATTCGCGTGCCGTCGGGAAAAACCCGGTAGCCCTCACCATCGCGCCGCGTGAGCCCAAGGTCATCCAGCAGGCGGCTCGCGCGTTCCGGATCGAACGCCGTGAACGAATTGCGCAGCCGGGCATTGTGGTAGGGCGAGTCGGGGGGTGGCGCGATTTGCGCGGGCTCGGCCTGCCCGTAATACTCGGCGTCGATGATGTCCCGCCGGTTGATCGCCAGCGACAGCGCCTGCCGGAATCGCGTCTCGTTCAGCAGGTCGTGCTTCCATCGCGTGTCGGGCCGGGCCGGATCGACCCGGCGGTTGAGATTGGGAAAAATGGTGAAGAGCGACTGCGTGCCCGGCTTCCAATGGTAGACTTCGTAGCCGTTTTGCGCCGCGTTGCCGAATAGCATGACGTGATCGTCATAGCGAATGTGTCGCTCCTGCATGGACGGTTCGCCATTGGCGGCCGACACCGCGATCAGATTGTTCGTCCTGATGTCCATCACCAGCCGATCGAGATACGGCAGCTGATTGCCGGCACTGTCGACCGCCCAATAGTAGGCATTGCGGACGAACGTTTGCGGCGCTGTCGGCATGAACGTGTGCAACACCCAGGGCCAAAGGCGCGGATGTTCCGGGTTCATGTGACGCTTCATCTGTTTGTAGACGGCAACCGGACTCGAGAGTTTGAGCGCATCCATCGTGCGGCGAATGAGCGCCTGGTCGCCGAGCGCCGGGTGATAGCGGCGGAGATAGTGCGCCGGCAAGAGATGCTCGGTGTAGTCGTCGGAGTTCATGCCCGTGGACGCCAGTCGCTCGAGAAAGAGCGGGTTCGGTTGCGAAAATTCGAAACGCACATGCAGGTCGTCGATTTTCGAGACCCGGCCCCGCGTCGCTCCGGCCCGGAGGAACTTGGGCTGCTGGTTGAAATAGATGATCTCGTTTTCGTACCAGTAGAGGATGTCGTCACAGGTAAACGGATGCCCGTCCGACCAGCGCATCCCGCGCCGCAGGGTCAGGGTATAAGTCCGATAGTCAGGCGAAATTTCCCATCCCTTCGCCACGTGCGGCACCAGCGGATATCCCAGCGGCGACCAGCGGACCAGGTTTGAACCCGAGAGGCGCCAGTAGATCGTGGTGAAGTCCGTGATGGAGTTAACCAGCCGATGCCAGGTGCCGCCGAATTGGCCGATGCCATCGACGCCCTCCATCACCACCGGCTCCGGTCCCACCCGCGCCGCCACGGGCGGCAGCCTGCCCTCGCCCACGAGCGCCTGCAGCACGGGCGCTTCCCGCCGGGGCCACCACGGCGCCCGCTCACCCAGCGTGTAGTCCACCGTACGCGTGATCACCGGCGGTGGCGCGTCGCCCAGTTGCTGCACGCGGGCGCGAGCCGCCGCCACCGCCGCCAGTGCGGACGCGGGCACGGCACGGGGCGGCGTCACGACATCGGGACGAAAGGCGGCCGCGAATACGTAGAGCAATGCCGTGAAGCCGAGCGCCGCGGCGCCAAATCCGGCGGCGACCATGAGCAGGCGCGTCTTCACAGTAGGCGGGGTCAAGCGCGCGAAAAGGAAAACGCACGCCCCGGAAACGCAACGCTGTTTGCCACGCCTGTTGCCGCACCGTCGTTTGGGAATTCGTGCTCTTGCTCGTAATCGGTTCGCGTCGCGCCAGTTCGAACGCGAGCACAAGATTACGATTAAGGGGGCACGAAAGAACCATGCAGGACAGAGCCTATCGCGCAGGACCTTCCGTCATGGCGCGCGCTTGCCAATTAGCGCGCACTCCTACTGTCGCACCCCGCTCACCACGTGAGCGTCGTCTCGCCGCCGTATTCGCGGTCGCGCACCGTGAGTTTACCCTTGCCCCACGTCCACTCGGGTTGCCGCAGCGCGGGCGCGCCACCGCTGGGCATCATACTTTTCAACACGATGCCGAGGATCTTCTTTTGCCTGAGATCGATTACCACTACGCGCTTGAACTTGTAGACCTGCGAGGTGCCCGCCGAGCCCGAGTCGTAGGTCAGCAATCCGATCCGCCCGTCCTCCTTGGCCGCCGCACACGCGAGCAATTTCGGCATGCCGCCGTCGGTGAAGAGAGGGAATGGGGCCACCGTCTTGTCAGCGTGAGTGAGCATGAGTTCGCCCCCAGTTTCCCTGATCTGCCAGTTCTTCAACGCGAGCAGATCGGGCGCAGCCGCCGGCGCCGAGCAACCGGACGCGAAGGCCAGGAGCACGCACCAGACGACCGTCGCGAATTTGTTCATCGGATGCATGGAAGATTGTTTCAACGCGCTTCCACCAGCTTGGCCAGCAGGGAATCAAGCATGTCGTTCGCGGGGTCGCCGTTGTAGAGAATCTTGCCCTCGGGAGAGATCACCACGGCGCGCGGAATCGAATTGATCGACAGCAAGTCGCCGAGCGCTTGTTCGGCGGCATCGAGCAGCCACGGGAAACTAATCGCGCTCTCCCGGCGCACGCGTTCCGCCTTGGCCGCATCCTTTTCCGTATTGATGCCGGCGACGGCGATTTCAAGCGGCCCCAGTTTTTGCTGCCGCACCTTGAGCGCCGGCAGGCCCTCGAGGCACGGTTTGCACCACGAGGCCCAGAAATCGAGCAGCAACGCCTTCTTCCCCTTCATCAACTCGCGCAGCGTCGTCGTGCCGCCGGCGGACGCGCGGAACGGGCGGTCGAGATCGAGCGTGACGGCCGCCATGCGCTGCATTCTGCGCGTGTAGCTGGCGGCCCGACCGACCGTGTCCGCCTTTTGCGGCTCCATCCAAAAGGCTTCTTTGAAGAGCCGCTCCGCTTCGTCGAACTGGTGCGCCTCGCCGGCCAGATGGGCGCGCGCGATCACCATGAGCCACGCCACTTCGCGCCGGGGGACGAGCGCGGCCTTCTCCGCCCGCGCGAAGGCGATGCGCAGGAGGCTGGCGTCATACTCGCGGAGTCCACTCAGCAAGTGGGCCTTGACGATCAACCCGACCGACGCTCCGCGTTTCTCGGCGTCCGCCACGGCGGCGACGAACGCCTCGCGGGAGTCGTATTCGTCGAGAAGTTTTTCGATGAGTTCCGGTGAATCGACCGGCGCGAGTGGCGGGGCCGAGGCGGCGTGGACGCCGGGCAAAAGCACGAGCGTGACCGCGAGGAAAAATGTGGGGAGGGAATTCATGTTTGTTTGGATGCAGCCGTAAATCGTTGGGAGCATTCGATCCGACAAACCGCTTATCAATCTCTGCGTAAATCCATGCACCGCGTTGAACCGTCCGCTTGTTGCGCGGCCAAGAATCGCCGGATTGAGGGTAGGAAGATTATTTTGGTAGGAAAATTTTTCAAACCGCGGAAAAAATCGAACTTCGCCCTTGGTGTCGCGCTCCGTTTGCCCCGGCACACGGCGCCCCGGATCAAGCTGATCGACCGGCCAACGAACGGAAACGTCCGTCAGTTCTCCGAAAAATCTTTCTACCAACAAAATTTTCCTACCCAAATTTCCGGCCCTGTCCAATTAGCGTCCATCAGCGTAGATTCGCGGTTCAACTCTCTTTTCCGAACTTGCGACGCGTCGTTTCTCATCCTGAGGTTCTTCGGATCAGGAAAGCATGCCTTCATCCTCCCGGCACCACGCGGCCAGTGCCGAGCTGGCGAGAACGGCGACCACACCGGCTATTTGACCTCAAAACGCGTCAGCCATGTCAACGGATCGGACCGGCTGGGAATCACGGAGCCGAAGATCAGATCGTCGCCGACGAGGCCATAAAGCACGAAAAACGGAAAGGCGCGGAAGTTGCGCCGCCTCAATTCCGGCACGATCTCCGAACGCTGCTGGAGAAAATGCCCGGCACCGCTGGGGGACGAGATGATTGCCTCAACCGCTTCGTCGGCCTCCCGGCGAAAGCGGGCGCCGAGTCCGACTGAGATGGCCGTGTATTCCGCGGTGAAATTCCTGACATCAGCCGGAAACTCCGGGTGAAACCGCACCCTCATTGCAGCGCGGCGCGATACTGCTGCTCCGTCAATCCCGCCACGCGCCCAGTCGCGACATCCTCGATGCGGCGGATTCCTTCGTTTACGGCGTCGGAAAGTGGTGCGGGCTCCACCACGCTTTCGACCAGGCGACGGGCGAGTTCCAAGCGATCCTCGGGTGGCATTTCGAGCGCGGTGCGGGAAATCTCGGCAGTGAGCATGAGGACACCTTGGCGAACTCACCGGCTGGCGCAAGTGAAGGATTGGCGGCCGTGGCGCTGCGGGAACGGATGCCAATGGTCACGCGCGACCGGGCGTTGCGGGTGCCGGCATGGTCCGAACGGGTCAGGTCCGAACGGGTCAGGTTGCGGAAATTGATTTCAACGCTTTCCAGGAGCGATTGCGCTCGGGGTTTGTTCGGATGAACGTGGTCAGGTTTCGGCTGGCGGCCGCAGGCACGCCAAGGTGGAGAGCGGCGGCGACCCACCGGTTGCTCGCATCGCTGTGGATTTTCAACCAGGCCGCCACCGCGAGCTTCCAAGGCGCAGACTTCGCGGCGACGCGCGCCTCATCCGTGGTCTTGCCGATCCTGCTCAAAGCACGTTGTAGCGCGGCCGTCCACCGCAGTTCGTTTACTTCGCGTGCACCCAGCACCTCAAGCGCGCGCGCCTCGGCCGCGAGAGGGTGGTCATGCACCAGGGTGGTTTTGAATTCGCGACTGCCGAGGGCCCACCCGCGACTGAGGTTGACATAAGCCTTCGATTTTCCGGCCGGACCTTCCGCCACCTGCCATTCGAGGTAGGCTGCGTAACTGGAGCGCCCAGCCGGCGAATCGGTCAGGCCCCCGGCCGCGGCGAGTGCCGCTTCCAACCTCAGAAATTTCGGGCGCAGCTCCGGATGGTGAAGAAACCAGTAGCTGTCATGCTGATAATCGTCGAGTCGAGTGACGGGCAGCGCGTATTCACGAAGGGAAGGTGCGGGAGATGAGGGCGGAGACGGCGCGGCGATCGTGGTCTTCGGCCATGCGCGAGGTAAAATCGGTCGTGGTCTGATGGGAGCGAGTGCGC
>JBIJCX010000456.1:0-5987 GCA_044344465.1 Opitutaceae bacterium | reverse complement strand
GTCGAGCGCGGTGGCGGGGTGGGGCGTTTTCACGATGCCCGGGCGCACGAACACGCCGATGATGATGGGCAGCTCGCCGCGCGCGATGAGGTTGTCGAAGACGATGTTGGCGCTCCACTGCAGGCCGTCCTGGTTCACATGGACGCAGGCCGGCTTCCTGCCATCGTATTGTCTCGGCACGTACACGGTGACCTCGCGCGTCGTGCCGGGGAAAATCTTCGAGCCGGTGAATTCGAACTTGATCAACTCGCCCTGCGGCACGCCGGGCTGGACCTTGGAATCGGGGCCGGGCTGGTAATCGTCCGCGGCGCGGAGCAGCGGCGACGCGACCAGCAGAAGGGCGAGGCCGACCACGGATCTCATGCCGCCGGCCGCCACCGGGACGCCCGCACCCGGAACCGGGGCGAGCCACGGCGACCTGCCGCCGCGTAAAGCGCGTCGATCCATCGGGGTGCGCGACCCGCCCGGCTGCGGGATCGCGGCATTCTGAGCCCGATTTCCGGAAGCAATAGCTGGTGGCAGGTGGGGCATAGTGTTGGCGAGTGTGCGCATGTCGCCGTCGAAATCCACCCCGACCTTTTCCCCGTGACGCGCGTACTGCGGCGCCTACCGATGGAGTGCGGGTGCCCCCACCCGCGTCCGAACGACTGTGCGGTGAGGGCACCGCGACCCCATCATGCGCGCCGTCAGCCTGGGGATGAGCGGGCGCATCTCAGTTTCCTGCAACTGGTGTCAGTGGTGGGCGGGCACGTCCTCGTGCCCGCATTCGAATCGCAATCTTGCGTGCCAGACATGCGGGCACAGGGACGTGCCCGCCCACCGACGAGGATTCCTCGCTTTGCAAGAAACTGAGATGGGCCCGAGATGGGCTCAATCGTAACTCTCGTCTCGACGACCGGGCCGGGCGCTTCAAACCTGATTCCGTTCGCGGCTCGCCCGGCGCCGGTCAATTTGCATCTTTGGCTTTGCGATTCGGCTCCGGGATCTCCCCATCTTGCTGCATCCTCGGCCCAGACCAGAAACTCTCCCCCCATGAAAAAATTACTCATCCTGATTATCACCCTGATTGGCGGCGCGGTCCTGGCCGCCGCCCCGGCGGCGCCGCGACTGCAAGCCGGGGCCGCGACCAGCAACATCACGCCCGAGCTGGGCCTGCGGATTGTCGGCGGCTTCGCGCCCTATCCGGCCCTGCACGTGCATGATGAACTGCACGCGCGCTGCCTCGTGCTCGACGATGGGAAGACGAAACTCGCGCTCGTGGTCTGCGATCTGCTCGGGATGCACCGCAGCCTTAGCATCGAGGCGCGGCGGCTGATTCAGGAGGAGACCGGTATCCCGGCCACGAACGTCCTGATTTCCACGACCCACACGCACTCCGCGGCCACCGCGCTGGGTCAGAGCCGCTTCGTCTCCGACCAGGAGCTCGACGATTACCAGCGCTTCGTTGCCCGGCGGATCGCGGACGGCGTGCGCCGGGCCGTCAACCTCCTGCGCCCGGCGCAAATCGCGTTTGGCACTGCCGAGGCGCCGGAACATCTGAACAACCGGCGCTGGTTCATGCGCGAGGGCAAGATGCCGCCCAATCCCTTTGGCAAGATCGACCGCGTGAAGATGAACCCGCCCGCGGGCAGTGCGGACCTCTTGGAGCCGGCCGGACCCATCGATCCCACGATCTCGTTCATCGCCCTGCGCGAACCCAATGGGCGCCCCATCTCCGTGTACACGGCCTACTCGCTGCACTATATGGGCGGAGTCGGTCAGCGACACATCTCCGCCGACTATTTCGGGATGTATTGCGAGGCCCTGAAGAAATTGCAGGACACCACGGACGGCGATCCACCCTTTGTCGCGCTGATGGCAAACGCCACCAGTGGCGACATCAACAACACCAATTTTCGCCATCCGACACCCGGGAATGTTCCTTACCAGAAGATGCGCATCGTGGCGAACGACGTGGCCAAAAAAGTGCACGCCGCGCTGGCGAAAGTGTCATGGCAGGACGGCGCGGAACTGGCCGCCCGGTTTCGCGAACCAGGCATACCCTGGCGCCCGATCAGCGCGGAACTGCTCGCGTGGGCGAAGGACACCGAGGCCCGCGCACCGCGCCTGCCCACCGGCGACATTCCGGTCGGCGCCAAATGGGCGACCACGCCGGACTGGGTCCAGCGCCTCAGCTACGCGGGCCGGGTCCAGGCGCTCGCCCAAGCCCCCCAGCCGGCCAAGGTGCCACTGCAGGTGCTGCGCATCGGGGACATCTGCATTGGCAGCTCACCCTGCGAGACCTTTGCGGAGATCGGGCTGGAGTTTAAGAAACGCAGTCCCTTCCCCCATTCCTTCATGGTCGAAATCGCTCACGGCTACATCGGGTACCTGCCGACGCCGCGGCACTTCGAACTCGGCGGGTACGAGACCTGGCCCGGCACCAACTTCCTCGAGCCCCAGGCCTCGGTGAAGATGCTCGACGCGCTGGTGGCAATGGCCGGCGAACTCCGGGCCGGCACGCGGTGACGTTGGCCCTCCGGGCCCGGATTACTCCAGCAAGCCGCCCGCCCGATCAATTCCGCGCGGTCGTCGCGCCGGTCTGGTGCATCTCCTGCAGGAAGCGCAGGAGGACGGCGGTCATCTTGGGCGCGGCTTCAATCTCCAGGCGGTTTGTCCCCATCCATGACTCGTAGCCCCCGCGGCGGTGCTGCTCCACCGACGGCAGGTAGCCGAGGTAGCTGTTGGCGAGCGAGAGCGTGAACGTCTTCGCGAAGGGGCTCTGCTGTTTGATCTCGAGCCCGGTCTCGGCAAACACCTCGAGCGGGAACGTGACGATTCCGAGATCGCCGATTCGGAACGCCTGCAGCGGCGCCGGCACGAACGCCGGGGCCCGCTCGAGTTCCAGCACGCGGCGCGCGTAGCTTTTTTCCCGGCTGTGCCAGACCGGCGCATTGGCGGGATGGGCCAGGATTTCTTTCGCCCGTGCGACCATCTCCGGCGTCGGCTTGCGGGAGCCGATGGCAACTTCCTCATACCGGGCGTCGAGCGGCATCCAGTCGCGGTGCTGCACCGTCTGGTAGGTACGCGCCACCTCCGCCGCCACAATGTTGGCGACGATCCGCATCTTCTCGTAGGGCGCGCGGGCCACGGCTTTCGCGCGCACGTTATTGTTGTTGATGTCGCCGGCAGTGCCGTTTGACAGCATCGCGACGAAGGGCGGGCCGCCGGCCCGGGCGCTGATCAATTCGCCGATCCGTTCCGAGAACATCCCGTAGTAATCGGCGGAAATATCGGTTGCAGGGACCCCACCGACATAGTGCAACGAATAGTTGGCGAGCAGTCCGATCGGCCGTCCGTCGAGCGCCTGCGCGGAGATGAACACGATCTCCGGATCGGTCGGGCCCGCGGGCCGGATCAGTTCGGGCGAGTTGCCCGGCGGATTCATGCGCACCTCGTCGACCCCGCCGAAGGGATTGCGCCGCTGCGTTTCGGATTTCACGTACCACCGCCGGTTGAAGACCTGCGACGGCTCGATGCCGGCGCCCCACCCGATGCGGGCCGGTTCGAGGTTGTTGACGGCGCACTGCACGGCGTCCGCGATCCGGCGCGCAGCGAACAGTTGATAGGGACCCGGTGGGACGTCGGGGATCGAGCGGTCGGGCGTGGTCAGTCCGGGCGAATAGGGCGAACCGGCGGAATGCGTGTGGGTGCCCGAGATCGCGACGTGGGACGGAGGCAGCTTGGTCCGCTCGGCAATCAGGCGCTTGGCCTCGGCGGTAATCTCCACCGGCACGCCCAGCAGATCGCACACGACAAACGCGAGGCGCGTGCGGCCGTCGCTCAGCACGAGCGCGCGGGCGTGGAGCGGATCGTGCACATGGGCGGCCCGCACGGAATCCGTGCCACCCACGATCATCGTGCCGAGCTCGGGCGTGATGTCGCTCTTCGCGGCGCCGGCGGAAAAGACCGGCGCGGTCGCCGCGGCGGCCGGGCCCGCGAACGCCAGGACGGTGGCGAGGAAAAAGATCGTTTTCATCGGGTGAGGAGGTGGAGCAGGAAAGGGAGGCGGGCACTATGCATAACGTGCGGTCGTTGCCGGCGGGGAATGGGCGGGCGAGACTGAATTGTCCAGAAGATCCCCATCGGGGCGGACTCGAGCGCATGCCAACTCCGCACTTGCTTTCTTGGGACTCGAACGACTAATCCCGCTGCGTTCGCCGTCCGGCTCGCGCTGGTCCGGCGTCCACCGCGTGTCCCAACAAAATTCAGAACAGGTCCGCTGGTTCATCGAGGAGGTCCAGCCGCATGAGCCGACGCTGCGGGCTTATCTCCATCAGAATTTTCCCGGCCTGACCGATGTGGATGACGTCGTGCAGGAGACGTACCTCCGGCTGCTGCGGGCGAGGGTCGACGGAAAATTGCGGTCGGCGCGCGGCTTTCTCTTTACCGCGGCCCGCAACCTGGCGCTGGACGTTTTTCGCCGCCGGCGGACCGCTCCGTTCGAGGCAAATGTGAACGGGGCGTTGTTCCTGGTGCCGGAGTGCGGTCCTTCTGCCGACGAAACGGCCTGTCGCGAGCAGGAACTGGGGCTGCTCGCGGAGGCCATCGAGTCCCTGCCGCGGCGATGCCGGCAGGTCTTGAAACTGCGGAAGATCTACGGCCTGTCGCACCGCGAGATCGCCGTGCACCTGGAAATCTCCGAGCGCACGGTCAACGTCCATCTCGGGCACGGCGTACGCCGCTGTGCCACCTTCCTGCGCCGTCGGGGCGTCGCGCTGCCTTGAATATGATCCCGTCCGCAGATCACGGATACCCGGCCCGCCGCGCCGCCATCGCAAAGGTGGCGGGGGACTGGCTGGCGCGCCGTGATGGCGGGCTGACGCCGCCCGAGCGGGCGGAATTCGAGCACTGGCGGCGGGCGGACCCGCGCCACGCCCGTGAGTTTGCCCGGCTCGAGGCGGCCTCGCAGTTGCTGGACGGGCTGGCGGCGTTTCGGCCGGCCGGAAACACGAAGTTCGACCCGGATCTGCCGCTGCTTCGCTCCGTCGCACCGCGGCCGCGGCGCCGGTGGCGCCTGGCCGTCGGCCTGGCCGCCGCGCTGGCCGTGGCGTCAATCAGCTGGTGGCAGCTCGTACCGCCGCGGGATTTTCTTGCGACCGCCGCGACGGAAGTTGGCGGACTCCGCCGGATGAACCTGCCCGACGGCTCGACCATCGTCCTGAACACGGACAGCGCGGTGACGATGAATTTCGATGCCGCGGAGCGTCGCGTGGAGCTCCGGCGGGGCGAGGCGCATTTCGCGGTGGCCAAGGATGCGGCGCGGCCGTTCTTCGTCCGGGTTGGCGGCATCAGCGTCCGCGCGGTGGGCACGGCCTTCAATATCCGGCTTCATTCGGGCGCGGTCGAGGTCATGGTCACGGAGGGCCGCGTGGGCGTGCTCGACGCCGCGCAACGTCAGTCCGTGCTCCCGGCGGCGGCGAGTAGCGGCGCCCCATTGCTGGCGGCCGGCCAGCGTGTGATCATTCCGGAGGCGGCGGCGGAGCGTGCTCCCGCGTCGCCGGTCGTCGTCGCCGAGGTGACGGCGCAGGAGATGTCGCGCCGGCTGGCCTGGAAGGAACAGCGGTTCGAGTTCGGTCCCGCCCCGTTGCGCGAGGTGGTTGAGGAGTTCAACCGCTACAGCCCGCACCGGCTCGTCATTGCCGATCCGGCGATCGCCGGGCTGAGCGTGGGCGGAGCGCTTCCGGCCGGCGATGTGCGCACCTTCGTGCGGCTGCTGGAATTCAATTTTGGCGTCGAGGTCGAACGCCGGGACGGCCAGATCCTCTTGCGCGGAAAACGGTAGGGTGCGTGCGGTCGCTGACGGGGTTGACGCCTCCGCGAGACGGGCCGGCGCCGGTGGCGGAGCAGATCCGGGCGCATCTCACTTTCTTGCAGCTGCTATCCGTGGTGGGGGGGGGGGCGCCCGCCCCCCCCCACCAAAACAAAAAAATAAACACCCGCGAAAA
>JBIJCX010000116.1:0-22901 GCA_044344465.1 Opitutaceae bacterium | reverse complement strand
CACCAGCATTCTGTAGAAACTCATTTTTGGCCGAGCTGAAATCGCGGCGAAACTTCCGGTCCGTTAAGTAACTGATAATAAGCTTTATGCATTATACACACCCTTCAATGACCGGACAGCAGTGATTATTGGTGTTGAAATACACCGGCGTAGCGGAGGAAAAGGTGCCGACCGGCTGCCCGTTGATCTTGGCGGTAAAGGTCACGGGATCCCAGGTGGGCGCGCCGGCCAGCTTCCAGCGGCTGATCGCGTCGCGGGGCATGGTCGTATTCGGGCGGTTGCCGTTCAGCTGATAGAAGGAGTAATATGCGCTCACCTCGGTCGACTTGAACGGCTTGAATTTGATCATGCCATTGAGGCGACGGGTATTGGTGCCCGACGGCTTGAGATTATAACCATCGTGTTGGAAGACGGCGCTGGTGCGCACGGCCAAGCGGCCCTTGAGCACCACGCGATTCAAATCGAGGCTGGTGCGGTTGCCGCCGGTGCTGTCGACTCGGGTGGTGAAGGTCGAGGCATCGCGCCCCAGATTCGCCGAGGCGGGCACCGAATTTACGGTGCCGGCGGCGTTGCCGAGGCCGAATACGCTCGAGTTCGGTCCCCGGCTGATCTCGACCGCATCAATCTCGATCGGGTCGATCGGCTTGCGTCCGCTGAGCTCGAAATTGCCCATCGACATGTTGACGTTTCCCACCCCGCGAACGCGGTTGGCTTTCAGCGGTTCCAGCTGCGTGTTATCGATCGGCTGGCCGTTGCTCGAACTGATCGCAAAATCGGTAAAGTTGCCCGTGCCCTCGGTGCTGACCTCGTAACTGAAGATGTCGTTGATATCCAGCAGCGCGAAATCCTGCATCTGTTCCTTCGTCACCACCGTGATTGAGGCGCCCAGGTCCTCCAGTTTCGAATTCAGGCGCGTGCCCGACATCGTGTTGGACCCATAGTAGCCGCGGTTGCTCGCGGTCACTTCAAACGGGCTGAGAGTGACGACTTCTTCTTTCGATGGGACAGCGGCGGTCTGGGCGTCAGCCGCGGCGCCGGCGGCGAGCCAACCGGCAAAAAGGGCGAGAAAATTACGTTTGTTCACAGGCGGAGATTCGGTGAGTTTCGGTGAAGAGGACTTGGGTTGATCAGACGGCAACGCGGGCGGGGCTGGCGGCGCGCGCGCTGGGGTGCTGCGCTTGATCATGAGCGCGCCCGTGCGGGCATCTTCGACGGCCGTCAGAGCCGTATGGGCGAGGAGCTGCTCCAGCGCCTCGCGCGGGCGGAGGCGACCGTCGATCGCGTTGGTGCGGACACCGCGCGCATGATCGACGACATACACGAGTGGCGTGCCGGACTGCACCGAGAACACCGCCAGTGCTTCGCTGGCGTCGGCGGCCGCGATGCGAAACGGGCGCGGTTCGCGCGACTCACGCGGGGCAGCCGTAGTCGAGGTGGCGGCCGCCGGCTGCGCCACCGTGCGCGCGACCCCCGCCACCAGTGCGGAGAGGAGGCAGGAGTAGTAGAGGGGGCGTGGCAGGCGCATCGGGTCGGCGGCGACGGACCGCGATGGCACCGAGGGTAACGCCGGGAAGTCGGGCCGGGCAATCCGGCGTTCGAGGTTGGAGTGCGAGGAGGACAAGGCGGGGATTGAATGAACGTCGCCGCCAGCGCCCGATTCCGTTACGCGCAAGCCGGACTTTTTTCCGGAAAAGCATTGGCTGGACCACCGCAGAGATACGGCGACCCCGAGGCTAACCGCGCTTTCCTGTCTTGGATCTCTGTGCCTCAGAGTCTCGGTGGTGAATTGTCCTATCGCGCAAGTTCGGCGATCAAGCTGTCCACGTCCACCGCCTGCACCCCCGGACTCAAGGCCCTCAGGCGCGGCGCACTGCCCGCCGGCCGGTGGACCAGCCATGCATCGCGGAGCTTATGCCCAAGCGCGCGCCCCAGTGACTGCATGGGCGCTGCCATGCCGGGCGTCACCGTGCGACCCGCCTTCGCCTCGACCAGTCGCAGCCGCCCGCCTGCGGCCGGCACGAGAAAGTCCACCTCCAAGCCCTGCTCGTCGCGAAAATAGTAGAGTTCACGCCGCCCACCCCGGTTTAGCTGCGCCTTGACGATTTCCGCCGCGACGAATCCCTCCCACAACGCGCCGACGAACGTCGAACGCTCCATCTCCGCCCGGCTCCGAAATCCCAGCAGGTGACACGCGAGGCCGGCATCGAGCCAATACAGCTTGGGCGACTTGAGCAGTCGTTTCCCGAAGTTTTCGAAATACGGCGGCACGAGCGCGACGAGGCCGGTGGTCTCGAGCACGCCCAGCCACTGCGCAATCGTCGGCACCGACACGCCAAGCGGCGCCGCGAGATCGGTCTTGTTCAGCACCTGCCCGTGTCGGCTCGCTACCACCGCCATGAAGCGCCGGAACGTCGCGAGGTCGCGCACCTGCGTGACGGCGCGCACGTCGCGCTCAAGGTAGGTCTGCACATACGAACTGAACCACAACTCCCGCGCCGCCGGCCGCGCCACGACCTCCGGAAAACCACCCGTCCACCAATCCACCTTGGCCGACTCGTTGCGCGCCAGGGGCAGCAACTGCAATACCGCCGCCCGGCCCGCGAGCGATTCCGTCACGCCCTGCATCAGCGCCGATTCCTGCGAACCGGTGAGCAGCCAGCGCCCCGTGCGGCGGGCCGCCGCATCGATCCGAGTCCGGATATAAGGGAGCAACTCGGGTGCATTCTGGATCTCGTCCAGAATCACCGGCGGTCGTAGCTCGTCGAGAAACGCGCGGGGGTCGGCGCGCACGCGCCCGAGCGTGTCGGGGTCTTCGAGCAGCCGGTAGTCAGCGCCCGGCAGGGCGTGACGCAAAAGCGACGTCTTGCCCGCCCGGCGTGGCCCGGTCAGCACGACTGCCGGAAACTGGCGCGCCGCCCGTGCGAGCGCAGGTTCAAGGTGGCGGGGCACGTAATGCATGATTGAGGTTCCTAAAGTCTTGCTTTAGGAAACTCAATCCTCGGTTCCGCCACCGGGAACCCGCGGCGTCTTTGGCTCGCCCGCCTGCGGTAGATGGCAGCGGGGCCGCGGTGGGATCGCTGGCCGGATCACCTCCCCCAGAGCTTTCCTGGAATAAGGGTAG
The DNA here is from genome assembly GCA_044344465.1 of Opitutaceae bacterium. GTDB lineage: Bacteria > Verrucomicrobiota > Verrucomicrobiia > Opitutales > Opitutaceae > ER46. The sequence goes on along the minus strand of JBIJCX010000116.1, from coordinate 19,780 downwards.
GAAAATTTGATCGCAGGAAAATTTCCGGCGGGACAACACGAGAATCTTCGCTACATCGCCGCCGGCGCCCGTTTCCGTTACGCAAAACTTGAACTTTCTTTCGCGCCGGCGGACACGCCGCGCTTGCCACCGCCGGCCCGGAGACTATCCCCTCGGTCGACGCCGCCCGAGCATGCCACCGCAAGACTCAGAGACCACCGCCTGGTTCGCGAAGGAGGTGCAGCCGCACGAAGCGATGCTGCGCAGCTATCTGATCGGCATCGCGCGGCCCTCCGACGTCGACGACCTCGTGCAGGAGAGCTACGCGCGTCTGCTGCGGTTGCGCGAACAGGGTCGGGTGCGCTCGCCCCGCGGGCTGCTCTTCACCATGGCGCGAAACGCCGCCCACGATCTTTTCCGCCGGCGCGGCACGGCGGCCACCGACCCGATAACGGAAAACGCGTACTTGAGCGTCTTGGATGAAGGGCCCGGCACCGCCGAGGTTGTCAGCCGCGGGCAGGAAATCGAACTGCTGGCGGCGGCGATCGCAGCCCTGCCTGAGCGCTGCCGCGCCGTGTTCATCCTCCGCCAGTTCGAAAATCTCTCCCAACGCGAAATCGCGCAAAAACTCGGCATCGCGGAGCATACGGTCGAGTCCCAGCTCACGAAGGCATTGCGGCGATGCGAGGAATTTTTCGCCGCCCACGGCGCGCTGCCGGGAACGGAAGGAAAATGACGCCATGAATTCCTCCGCTCCGAATTCCGCTGCCACCGGCGATGCCGCGATCCGCGATCTCGCCGCCCGCTGGGTGGTCCGGCAGGACCGCCGCCTCTCTCATGCCGAGGCGGTCGAGTTGGAGGCGTGGCTCGCCGCCGATGCGCGGCATGCGGCGGCGTTCAAACAATCGGCGGCCTCGTGGCACGCGTTTCGCGCGGTCGGCGCCGCGGTCCGGCGCATGCCGGTTGACGCCAGGAAGCCCCGGCCGCAGTGGAATTGGGTCGGCGTGGGCGGACTCGCCGCCGCAGCCGCCTTGGTCCTGGCCTTCGTCTCATTCGATCGCCCCTCCCGGCCCGCCCAGCCCGCCGGCGATTCAAAGACTCCCGTGGTGACCACGTCATCCCCGCCGACGACACGGCGGCTCGCCGATGGCAGCGTGGCCCGGCTGAAGGACGGCGCAGAGATTAACGAAGCGTACTCGGCGGCCGAACGCCGTATCCGATTGGTGCGCGGCGAAGCGTATTTTTTCGTCACGAAGGATGCCACGCGTCCGTTTCTCGTCGACGTTGGCAACGTGACCGTGCGCGCCGTGGGCACGGCGTTTGCGATTCGCTTTGAGCCGCAGGCGGTCGACGTGCTGGTGACGGAAGGCACCGTGCAGGTCACACCGCCCGCTCCGGCGACCGTTGCGGCGGAACCGGCCCGCGCGCCCGCCCTCGTTGGCGCCGGTCATCGGGCCATCGTGGCGCACTTGCCCGCACCGGCGACGCCGGCGATCGTGGTTACGGCGGTATCGCAACAGCAGATCGCGCAGGCGCTGGCATGGAACGATCCGATGCTCGAATTGGCGGGGGCCCCCCTGGGCGAACTGGTCACGACCTTTGCGCAGCGGTCAGGACGACGGATCGAGATTGGCGACCCGGCGCTCGCCACGGTGCGGATCGGCGGCCGCTTCCCCACCGACGACGTCGACGGCTTTATTCGCGCCCTCGAAGAGATCTACGACGTGAAGTCGGAAAAACGCGCGGACGGCGGCATCGTGTTGCGGAAGGCGCGGTGAAAGCGCCGAATTGCCCTCTCGGGCAGAGGGAGAAACTGGCGATAAAACTCCTTTCCCTTCCGCGTGATAAATTATCGGCGAAAGGACGGCCAGACTTGGGGCATCAACCTGAACCGCCAGCAGTGGAACACAGACGTATTGAGGTTCTGGAGCTACAACGTGACGGACTACTACCGCGCGCGGGATAATCTTTGCTTCACGTGCCGCCGCTTCACCCGTAGCTTGGGATCTGGAGCCAACGGCTTGGTGTCGGACTGCAGGCTCCAGCCGATCGCTTGTCCCTTTCCTCGCTCCATCGCCTCTTGCTTGCCCTCGGGCTCCATGGCGCCGTCGGGTGTCCGCTCGCCGCGGCCGCAGGCACCGGACTGACGGGCAGTTACCATGACAACCGCACCTTCAGCGGCGCGGCCGTCACTCGCGTCGACGCCAGCATCGACTTCACCTGGCCCGCCGCGCCCGGCCCGGCCGGCATCGGTGCCGACAGTTTTTCCGTGCGGTGGGAAGGCCAGGTCGAGGCGCTGGTCAGCGAGGTCCATACGTTTCACGTATTCGCCAACGACGGCGCGCTGCTCTGGGTTGACGATCAGCTCATTGTCGGTCGCACGACCACTTCGCCCACCGGCGGCGAGATGGCGGGGAGCATTCGGCTGGAAGCGGGGCGACGCTACAACCTGCGCCTCGAATTCATCGAAGACACCGGCGAGGCCGCCATCCGGCTCGCCTGGAGCAGCGCCACCACACCCAGGCAGATCGTGCCGGCGGCCCGGCTGTATCCGCAAAGCGAGACCCCCGAGCGCGGTACGATCATGCTCGAGCGTTGGGAGGGCCTGCCCAGTCCCGGACTGCCAGCCCTGCTGGCGCTCCCCGGCTTTCCGCTCCGGCCCTCCGGCCGCGAATCGTTGATCAGTTTTGAGTGTCTCGCGCCCAATACCGGCGACAACTACGGCCAGCGCGTGAGTGGCTACCTCGTGCCCGCCGTGACGGGCAGCTACACCCTGGCGGTGGCGGCGGCGGACACCGCGGAGCTCTGGCTCAGTCCGGATGCCGATCCCGCGCGCAAGGCGAGGATCGTGCAGGTAACAACGGCGACCGCGGTCCGCCAGTTTACCCGGACTTCGGATCCGATTACGCTGCAGCAGGGCCAGAAGTACTACATCGAATTGCTGCATCAGGCCGGCACGGGGCCCGATCACTTCAGTGTCGCCTGGCTCAAGCCCGGCGCCACCGCCTTCGAGGTCATCGCCGCCGATTCCCTGATGCCGACGGGCCTCGACCGCACTCCGCCGGGACAGGGCAACTACCTGGCCACTCTCGCCACCGGCCACCCGCGGCTGTTCATCACCCCGCAGAAGGTCGAATGGCTGAAGCAGCAGCTGGCCGCCAACACCGACGCAAAACTCGTCGGCTGGTACAACGCGTTGAAAGCCTCCGCCGACACGATCCGCACGCAGACGGTCAATCTCTACGTGCCGGATGATCGCGGCACGATCCTCGGCGTCTCGCGATCCGTCTATGACCGCACCTACAAGCTGGCGCTGGCTTACCTGATCACGGGCGACGCCGGGTACGCCGAGCGGCTTTACCAGGAACTGGAGAAGGCGGCGAACCCGGCCGGCAGCCGGGCGCCGGGCGACTTTCCCGACTGGCATCCGGCACACTTCCTCGATGTGGCCGAGATGTCCCACGCCTTTGCCGTCGGCCTCGACTGGCTCTACCACTACTGGACCCCGGCGCGGCGCGCGGTGCTGCGGCAGGCCATTGCCACCCGCGGTCTCACTCCCGGCCTGCAGGAATACACCCGCAACGTCGGTTGGACGCGGCCGGACAACAACAACTGGAACCTGGTCTGCACCGGCGGCCTCACGCTGGGCGCCCTGGCCATCGCGGGAGAAGACGCCACCGACACCTCCCTCGTGGAGCAAATCCTGCACCACTCAGTGACCAAGGTCGCCCCGGTCATGGCCCGGTACACCACGGACAACGGCGGCTGGTATGAGGGTCCCGGATACTGGGACTTCGCCACCGAGTACAACTGCCGCATGCTGGCGGCGCTGGAGAGTGCGCTCGGCAGCGACTTCCGCCTCAGCGCCACGCGCGGACTCTCGCTCACGGGCTATTTTCCGCCCTATCTCGTGGGTCCCACGCGACTGTCCTTCAACTTCGCCGACGCCGGATCCGGCAACGTGGCCGGCAGCCAGCTGCTTTGGCTCGCCCGGCGCTTCAACAAGCCGGAGTACGCCTGGTATCAGCGCGCCAACGGCGGCAGCGAGGTGCTCAACCTGTTCTGGTACGACACCCGCGGGAACGATCCCGTCACCGACGGTTTCCCGCTAGACCGCTGGTTTCGCGGCGCCACCGGCGCAACGAGCTTCGCCGGGCAGGACATTGTCACGCTGCGTTCCCAATGGCTCGACTCCCGGGCCACCTTCATCGCCGCCAAGGCGGGCGAGGTCGGCGCCAGCCACGGGAACCTCGATGCCGGCACCTTCGTGCTCGACGCCCTCGGCCACCGCTGGGCCATGGAACTCGGGGGCGACGACTACGCGCTGCCCGGTTACTTCAGCGAACCGCAGCGCTGGACCTATTACCGGATGCGTGCGGAGGGCCAGAACACGCTGGTGATCAACCCCGGTTCCGGCGCCGACCAGGTCCTGCGCACCCGACCGCCCGTCGTGCACTTCGCCACCGAACCCAACCCCGAGCGCGGGGCCACCATCATGGACCTGACGTCCGCCTACGCCGGCGCCACGAGCGTTCAGCGTGGTTTTGCCCTCTTCAACCGGCGCCGCCACGTGCTCATTCAGGACGAAATCCAGTACCCCGCCACGGCGCGCGTGTGGTGGTTCATGCATTACGGCACCGACAAGACCGCGATCGTCGAGTCCGGCGGCAGTTCCGTGATGCTGAGCAAGGGCACCGACCGCCTCTGGCTGAAGATTCTGTCCGGCGGTGGCACGTTCCAGATCATGGACGCCACCCCGTTGCCGTCGTCGCCCAATCCGGCCGGACAGAATGCCAACAGCACGGTCAAGAAGCTCGCGATCCATCTGCCCGCGGTCACGCAGGCCACGCTCGCCGTGTATGCGGTGCCGCTGCTGCCGGGGGAGAACCCGCCGGCGATCCTTCCGGCGGTCACGCCCCTGGCGGGGTGGCCGATGACCGGCAGCGTGCCGGCGTTTGCCTGGAGTGCCGGCGCCACGCCGGGCCCGCAGGCCTGGTCGAATGCCGCGCACTGGTCTCCGGCCGTGAATCTGACCGACCAGCGCGGGGCGGCGCTCGACCTCTTCTCCGGCCGCATTCTGCCAGCCGGGGAGCTTGCGCTGAACAACGATTTGGGCGCCGGGCTGACCGTCAACACCCTCACGCTCGGCGGCACCAGCAGCGGCGTGGCCCGGGTGGTCGTCGCGGGTCGCCCGCTCGCCCTGGCGGCGCAGGGTGGTGTTGCCCCCCTGGTGGCCCTGCGCGCCTCCGCGGGCGCCGGCCTGAGCTACGATGTCACCATTCCTCTGATACTCGCGGCGACGACCACCGTCGAGGTGAGCGGCTCGGCGGCGTTTCGCCTCGCGGGTGAGCTCTCCGGGCCCGGCGGGCTCACCGTGGCGGGCAGTGCGCCGCTCCTTCTCTGCGGGGCGAACACCCACACCGGCCCGATCACCATCGCTGCCGGCACGCTGCAGGTTGGGGACAACGGACCGACCGGCTCCCTCGGCCCGGGTCCGGTCGCCAACCACGGCACGCTGCGCTTTCAACGCACGGGCACGCTGCTCGTTTCGAATGCCATTGCCGGCCCCGGCAACCTCACGGTCGCTGGTCCCCCCGGCGAGGGGACGATCGTGCTGAGCGGCCAGAATACCTTCACCGGCGGGGTGACGGTCAGTTCCGGCGCGCTCCGCATCACCCGGAGCAACGCGCTCGGCGGCGGGGTCAAGACCCTCACGCTCACCGCCGGTACCGCGGGCAACCCGCAGCTCCGGCTCGATGGCAGCGGCGGCGACATCGTTGTTCCGGCGGCCATCACGTTCGCCACCAGCAACACCAACGGTGCCGTTTTCAACGAGGCCGGCCGCAATACGCTCGAGGGCAACTTCATCCTCTCCGCCGGCGGCGGGAACACAAAGATCGTGGTCGAGGCCGGCACCCTCACGCTCAACGGCAGCCTCGCGCCGAACACCACCAGCCGCAACCTCGACCTCGGCGGGGCCGGCCACGGCGTGGTCAACGGCAGCATCGCCGACGGCGCGGGCGCGAACACCCTCGGTTTCATCAAGTCTGGCGGCGGTACCTGGACCCTCGCCGGCGCCAACACGTGGACCGGCAACACGACCGTGAGCGGCGGCACCCTGCTGGTGCAGGGCTCCCTTGCGCCCGGCGGCCCTGTCACCGTCGCGAACGGCGCGACCCTCGGCGGCAGCGGGGCGATCGCGCGGGCCGTGACCATCCAGTCGGGTGGCCGGCTGGCTCCCGGCACCTCCTTGGGCACGCTGCAAATCGCGGGCCCGCTCACTCTCGCCGCCGGTAGCACCACGGCGATGGAGCTCGACGCGCTCACCCTCGGGTGCGATCGGGTGACCGGGCCCGCGCGTATCAGCTATGGCGGCACACTTGCCCTCACGCGAACGGCGGGGACTTTCTCCAGCGGCCAGAGTTTCACGCTCTTTTCGGCGACGGTGGCGACGGGCAGCTTCAGCGCGATCACCCCGGCCGCCCCCGGCCCCGGGCTTGCGTGGGATTTCAATCCCTTCGCCGGAGTCCTGCGCGTCGTGGAGGCAGCGTCCCCTGCCTCCGATTCGCGGATCGCCAATCTCTCGGTTCTTACCACGATCTCCGCGGCCGATCCCATCGTCATCGTCGGAACCGTGATCGGCGGCGCGGAGGCCGTGGGCGGCAAGCCTCTCCTGGTGCGCGCGGCGGGGCCCTCGCTCGCCCCGCATGGGGTCGCCAACTGGCTGGCCGATCCCGTCATGGAGTTGTTCGCCGGGAGCGCCGCGCTGGCCGCCAACGACGACTGGGGCGCGGATGAAGCGGTCCTCAGCGCCGCGTTTGCACGGCTCGGTGCGTTTGCGTTTCTCGCCCGTGATTCCAGGGACGCCGCCGTCCACCGGGCCGCGCTCGGGCCGGGCAATTATTCGGTGCAGGTGACCGGCGGCAGCGGATCGACCGGGACCGTGCTCGTCGAACTGTATGACGGCACGGCCGCGGCCGACGGCACGGCGACCACGCCGCGGCTCCTCAACGTCTCGGTGCGCAAACAGGTCGAGCCCGGCGGCTTGCTCACGACGGGCTTCGTCATCGCGGGCTCCCGGATGAAGCAAGTGCTGGTCCGCGCCGTCGGGCCGACGCTCGGTGGCGTGCCGTTCAACGTGCCTGGCACGATGGCCGATCCGAAGATCGAACTGTACCACGGAGCCACCCTGTTCGCGGGCAACGACAACTGGGGCGGCGGTGCCGACCTCGCCGCGGTCTTCAGCCGCACCGGGGCATTCGCACTCCCCGCCACGAGTCGCGACGCCGCGCTGCTGGTCGCACTCCCGCCCGGCGTCTACACCGCCCAAATCACCGGCGCCGGTGGCGGCGGGGGCGTGGTGATCGTCGAGATTTACGAGGTGCCGTGATCCAACGCTCTCAAGATCCAGTTTCCTTCTCGGAACCAAAGGACCATTTGGATGAGACCCAGAGCAAGGCAGAGGATCCACCTGGGCGTTCGTCCGGCAAAACCTGCGGCAGTTTCGGCAATTGCCGCACAGACAGGTGTCGCCTTCGGTCCTAAAGTCGCCCACGTTTTCACTCTTCATTCTCCCCCGGGCCCGCGCCTCCGCTCCGGCTGCCGATCTTTCCTGGCAACCGACGGCCGGCGAACCGGCGAGATCTCTTCAACCCAAAATAAAAGGATCCTCCATGAATGCCTCGCTTCGTCCCGATCTCTCCCGCCGGGAGTTCGTTAAGTTGTCCGCCGCCACCACTGGCGCCGCCGTACTCGCCCAACTCGGCTCCAACCAGGTCATGGGCGCCACCGCCGGCTCTGACCGGATTCGCGTCGGCGTTGTCGGCTGCGGTGGACGCGGCACCGGCGCGGCGCAGAACTGCCTCGATTCCGCACCCGGCGTCGAGGTCGTCGCCCTGGCCGATTTGTTCCCGTGGCAGGTCGAGAATGCCAAGCGGAAACTGAAGCTGCCCAATGCGCAGGGTTTTTCCGGCTTTGACGCCTACCAGAAGCTGCTCGCGACGAACATCGATCTCGTGATTTTGGCGACCCCGCCGGGCTTCCGGCCCTCGCACTACGCGGCCGCGATCGCCGCGGGCAAAAACGTGTTCATGGAGAAGCCGGTGGCGGTCGATCCCGTGGGCGTACGCTCCGTGATCGAGACATCACGCCTGGCGAAGCAGAAGAAACTCGCGGTCGTCGCCGGAACGCAACGCCGCCACCAGCCGAGTTATATGGAGGTCATGAAACGCATCCACGGCGGTGACATCGGCGAACTCGTGGGCGGGAATTGCTACTGGAATGGCGAGAGCATCTGGTTCCGGGAAAAGAACGACCCGAAGTTCCCACAACTCGCAAAGGTGAGCGATTTCGAATGGCAGTGCTGGAACTGGTATCATTGGGACTGGCTCAGCGGCGACCAGATCGTCGAGCAGCACATTCACAACCTCGACGTGATGAACTGGGCGTTCGGCGGCCCGCCGGTGAAATTCTACGGCATGGGCGGCCGGCAGAACCGCGGCAGCATTCCCGGCAACATCTGGGATCACTTCGCCGTCGAGATGGAGTACGCCAACGGCGCCCGCGTCACGAGCATGTGCCGACATGCGCCGAAGACCTCGGGCCGAGTCGCCGAATACGTCGTGGGTACGAAGGGCACGTCGTCCCCGAACAACGGCTCCATCAAGGGAGCAAAGCCCTTCGACTACGCAGGCGCAAATCCGAATCCTTTGGTGGTCGAGCACACGGATCTGATCGCCAGCATTCGCGCGGGTACGCCCCTCAACGAGGGTGAACAGGTGGCGCACAGCACGCTGACCGCCATCGGCGGCCGCATCGCGGCTTACACGGGCCGTGAGATCAAATGGCAGTGGCTCCTCGAAGCCTCGAAGCTCGACATCTTCCCGAAGAACCCGGCCCCGGGCGCCGGCGTCTACGGGCCGGTCGCCGTACCGGGCAAGACCGAGCTCGTGTGATCTAGAGCCGTATCCATTCGGTCGAAGCGTTTCTTCCTCGGTCGGGCGGAAACCAAAAGGTGGGCCGTGCACTCCCTGCGCGGCCCACGCCCCGTCCTTCGACGGCCGCGCGCGGAGCGCACGGCCCACCATCTGACGGCATCATTACCGGCTGAGCCACCTACCTGCTCGCCTGGCCCGGCTTCAGGAAATGCTCGAAGAAGCGGTAGATGACTTCGTTTGACTCTTCGGTCGGCGAATGCGCCGGCCGGTTCGTCATCGCCGCCCGGTTCTTGTAACCGAGAAAGGAGTTCAGGGCGATCACATGGTTGAGCGCCACCCAGCGGGCGGGATGATCCTCCGAACCACCCGAGACCAAAAAAGGCCGGGGTGCCATTAGGGCATGCAGTTCCGTCAGATCCCGGCCCGTCTTGCGCATCTCGACGTACGGGCCATACGCGGGATTCTCCGGCGTGATCAGCCCCCGTTTCAGCCGGGGCTTCCCAGCCACGTAACCCAGGTACCACGGCTCCCAATAATTGATGCTGCCCCGGGTATCATCAAAGACGATGCCACCATCGGACCAGACACCACACGCGTACTTCTCGTACAGGCACGAGGCAAACATCGCCCACTTGCCACCGTAGGAATGGCCTACGACCCCAATGCGGGCCGGATCGACGCCGGGCTGTCTCGCCAGCACGGTATGACAGTTGGCTGCGACATAGGCGAGGAAGGACAACGGCTGGCAGGTGGCCTTGCCCATATCCGGCTTCACCGCGTCGCCCCCGGGCGAACCGATCGAGAGCGTGACGAAGCCGCGGCGCGCCAGTTGATACGCGAAGTCGCGCAGCTGGCCGGCCAGACCGACGCTCGTTTCGCGATCGTAATACGGCACGAACGCCGCCGGGAACGGCCCCTTGCCGTCCGGAACCAGCAGGTAGCCGTCGATGAAATAGTTCCGCGCGATCTCCACCCGAACCAGATGCTGGGTGAAGTTCTCCCGCTGGGTCTGGCCGAGGAAATCGATCCGTGGCGCGGTCAGCAGTTCCGGCCAGGCGCCCATCAGCTCATGCCATTTGGCCAGGATCTCCTGCCGCCGCCTCGGCCAATCGCGGGCATCCTTGACCGGCCGCCCGTCGTAGAATTTGAGCGGCGACGGGTAGGCGCCCAGTTGGTTGGCGTAGGCGGGCGGCGGCGAAAAGAACGGGGCGAGGCGCGCCCAGGTGGCCTCGCTTTCCGCCGCGCCCGCCACGGACAGGCTCATCAACCAGCCACTGCCCACGCCAAGCGTGGAGAGAACGAATTCACGGCATTTCATAATTGGGGTGGCGAGACCTTGAGGGAATTCTCCGGCGCCTGCAAAGCTCTTAGCCGGATATTTCATCTCGTGGCCCAAGCTCGAAACCAAAAGGGCCCGGCTAAAAAATCCCGCCAAAAACGCTCGGCTTCATCCGCCGGTTCGGCACGCTCCTCCCGCAATTCCCGTTTTCTCCCCGCCTCCGCAACCCGTCATCGCGTTCCATGAAACCCCACCTCATCGCCCGTTTGCTTGCCCTGCTGGCCCTCTTGTTTGCCGCCTTTCCCCTGACCGCCGCCGAGCCCACCGCTTGGTCGGTCGGCGTGGCGAAGGTGGATGTCACGCCGGATTATCCCGTCCGTCTCAGCGGCTACGGTGGCCGGCGCGAGGAGGTCGAGGGAGTGGTGCAGCGGATCTTTGCCAAGGCGATCGCCATCGGCAGCGATGCCGAAGGGCCGGCGGTCCTGCTGACGGTGGACAACTGTGGCGTGCCCGCGAGCATGCGCGATGAACTGGTGCGGCGCCTCGCGGCGAAAACCAAGGTCAGCAACGAACGGGTCGCGGTCTGTTCCAGTCACACGCATTCGGCGCCGATGCTGGTCGGCGTCCTGCCCAATCTCTTCAGCACCGAAATTCCGGCCGATCACTGGACGCGGATCGAGCGCTACACGCGCGATCTGACGGACAAGCTGGAGCAGGTCGCCCTCGCCGCGCTGGCCGACCGGCAGCCGGCAAAGCTCGCCTGGGGTTCGGGCCACGTGAGTTTCGCGCACAACCGCCGCGGCTTCGCCTTTCGCCCCGAGGATCATTCGTTGCCCGTGTTGCGGGTCGCCGGCGCCGACGGCAAGGTGCGGGCGGTGCTGACGAGCTATGCCTGCCACTGCACGACCGTCGGCTTCAACAAGCACCACGGTGACTGGGCCGGTTGTGCCCAGGAGTATCTGGAGAAGGAGTTTCCCGGCGCGATCGCGCTGACGGCGATCGGCTGCGGCGCAGATCAGAACCCGAATCCACGCGGCACCTACGAGCACGCGATCGAATACGGCAATGCCCTCGGGGCGGAGGCCAAACGGCTCGCCCTTGCCACCATGAAGCCCCTGGCCGGGAAGCTCGAGTGCCGCACCCGGCAAATCACGCTGCCCTTTGATCCGCTGCCCACGCGCGCCGAATGGGAGGCCAAGGCGAAGGAGAAAACCGCCAACGTCGCATTCCATGCGAAGGTGCAGCTCGCCAAGCTCGCCCGCGGCGAAAAGCTGCCGACCGAGCTGCCGTACCTGGTGCAGGTTTGGAATTTTGGCCGCGATCTCGCGATGGTATTCCTGCCTGGCGAAGTGGTCGTGGACTACTCGCTCCGGCTGAAGCGCGAGTTCGATGCCGAGCGCCTCTGGGTCAACGGCTACTCGAATGATGTCCCGTGCTACATCCCGTCCGAACGCATCCTGCAGGAGGGCGGTTACGAGGGTGCCACGGCGATGCTTTACTACGACCGGCCCAACCGTTTCGCGCCCGGCGTCGAGGATCGCATCATCGGCGCCGTGCACACGCTGGCGCCGGCGGTGTTCAAGCGGCCGCGGTAGGCCGGTGGAAAAGGGGTTGCCCAGCGCCACCCGTGGCATTAACCACGCCTCCTCTGTTACGCCACAACCTCCCCCAAGAAAACTCCATGCGCTCGCGCTCTGCCTTATCCTGTATCCAACGTTTTCGCACCACCAGCCTGGCGCCGCGGCTGGCGGCCCTGGGCTCGCTTCTGATCGTGGCTGGAATCCCCGCGGCTGCCGCGGACTGGAAGCTGACCAAGGGCAACAGCGACGACCTGCCCGGCCAGAACGTGACGATCACGCAGGACGGGAAGACGGTCGCCCGGTTCATCTACGGTGAGGGCCAGAAAATGCCGTATCTGGCATTGTATGACGACCAGGGCCGGCTCCTGACCAATGCGGGTCTCGACCGGTCGGGCGCGACCGTGGGGATCGAGCCGCACCACCGCGGCCTCTTCATCGGCTGGCAGCAGGTGAAATCCGATCTGGGCGTGGACTCGCTCTGGGGGCTCGGCGGGGCGTTCAACCCCAAGAGCAAGGACAAGCGCCCGCCGGCAACGATGCAGGTGGTCGAGTTGGAGAAACTTTCGGGCACCAAAGACTCCGCCACGATCGTGGCGCGGATCGAATGGCGGGCGGGTAACCCGGCCGCGGCGGGGAATAATTTGCTCCTGACTGAAACCCGCACCCTGAAGATTTCCCGGTCCGGTCCGGGCGTCGCTGCCCAGGTTGACGCTTCCTTCCGGCTGAATCCGGCGCGGCCGCTGTCGTTGGGCGGAAACGTGCAGCACGCGGGCATCCACCTGCGCGTCTCGCATGCGGTGGTGGATCGCGCCGATGACACGTCTTACCTTTGGGCGCCCGCGGGAGCGCCGACGGCCGGGAAGGGCTATGGCAAGAAAGCGGTCGGACTGTCGGGCTCGGTGGTGGGCAAGGATTTGCAGTGGGGCGAGTTCCTTTTCCCCCTGCACGGCCGCTGGTACAGCGCCCAGCAGATGAACCTGCCATCGAATCCGGTGGAGGAATTCTCCACGCGCGAATACGGGCGGTTCGGATTCTTTTTCGCGAAAGACCTGCAGAAGAACGAGAATCTGGAGGTGAAGTACCGTTTTCTCGTCCGCAACGCCGAAGCGCCCGCCCAGGCGCCGAAGCGCTCGCCGGCCCAGCTCGCCCAGGCCCGCCAGGAAGCCGCCGCCGCCTACGCGAAATTCGTCAAAGAGGTGAAGTAGGCGGGGCGTTGCGCCCCGCCGCTTTTCAGCGGTTGAACGATTTCGTGAAATCTTCGGCCGCGACCTGGACGACCTTCTTCTCGTGCCGCGACTCGGCGATGAGTTGGTTGAGCTTTTTCTCCCAGGCCGCACTGTCCATGGGCAGCGCCACAGTCTGATCGATGAGCGACGAATAGAGGAGCACGTTGGCGAGCTCGACCGAGCCCATGCCGTCGGCGCCGGGGGCGATCAGCGGCGTGCCGTCGAGGATGGCGTCGACGAAATTTTGCATCAGGATGCCGTGCGGGTTGTTCGCGTTGTCGAACGGAATCTCGACGTTCCACACTTCCGGTTTGGCGAAGCCGCTCTTGGCCGCCTGGTTGAACTCGATCATGTCCGCATCGTTGCGGGTGAAATGGATCTTGTTGTTCTCGACGACGATTTTCCCGCGCGTGCCGGTGAGCTCGAGACGGTTCGTGCCCGGGGCCTCGCCGGTGGAGGAGAGGAAAACGCCCGTCATGCCATTCGCCCATTCCAGATAGGTCGTGATGTCGTCCTCGACCTCGATGTTGTGGAAGCGGCCGAGCTTGCAGAAGCCGCGCACGCGGGCCGGCATGCCGCACAGCCATTGGAGCATGTCGAGCTGGTGGAGGCACTGGTTGAGCAACACGCCGCCGCCCTCGCCCTTCCACGTGGCGCGCCAGCCGCCGCTCGCGTAATATGCCTCGGTGCGGAACCAGTCGGTGATGATCCAGTTGACGCGCACGAGCTGGCCGAGTTCGCCGCTTTCGATGAGCTTGCGGATCTTCTGGTAACGCGGCTCGACGCGCATCTGGAACATGCCGGCGAAAACCTGCTTGGGGTGCTGCTGGCTCACCGCAATGAGGCGCTCGGCGTCGGCCTTGTGCGCGGAGATCGGTTTCTCGACCATGATGTGGAGGCCCTTTTTCAAGGCATCCATGCCGATGGTCGTGTGCAAGTAATGGGGTGTGGCGATGACGAGGGCGTCGATCTCGCCGGAGGCGATCATCTCATCGCAGCTCGCATAGGTCTTCAGGTTGGGCCGGCCTTTGAACGGCTCGAGGCTGGGGGCGAAGGCGTCGCTGACGGCCGTCAGCTCGCACCGTGCGATCTTCTTTTCGAGGAGGTAAGTCGTGTGAAACTTGCCGATGTTGCCCAAACCGACGATTCCGAGACGAACTTTTTTCATGGGAACGGCGAGTATCGGCGCAGTTAAAAAATGGCGGCAAGCACTTTCGGCGCGGGCGCGCGACGGCGGTGCGGCGGTGACCGAGTCGAGGCCGCGGTTGCATGCGTCGTTCCCGCGCGCCATCAATCCGGCCGTGAAAACCCCGTTCTTCCCGGTCATGCTGTTCCTGGCGGTCACGATTTCCGGCCCGGCCCAGCCCGCGAATCCACCAAGGCGTGACGCTCCGCCGAAGCCGCTGTTCCTGAATGCGGCGCCGATCTGTTCGCCTGAGGATCTGCGCCAGGTTTCAATTCCGAACACCACCATCGATTCCGTCACGATCGATCCTGCGGACGGCTCGTGCCGCGTCACGGCCACCGTCACGCATCCGCCGGCGAACGATCGCGTGAAGGTTTTCATCGCCCTGCCGGTGAAAGGCTGGAACGGCCGGTTTCGCGGCAACGGGGGCGGTGGCTTCGTCGGCGGCAATCCCGCCAGCCTGCGCGGGCCGGTGCTGGATGGCTTTGCGGCCGGAGCGACCGACACGGGACACGAAGGCGGCAGCGGGAGCTTTGCGCTCAACGCGAACGGGCGCCTGAACTGGCAGGAGATCCGCGACAATGCCTACCTCGGCATTCACGACATGACCGTGGTGGGCAAGGCCCTCGTGCAGGCCTTCTATGGCAAGGCGCCGCGCTATTCGTATTTCGTCGGCAACTCGACGGGCGGGCGGCAGGGCTTGATGGCCGCGCAGCGGTATCCGGAGGACTACGACGGCATCCTCTCCGGTTGTCCCGCGATCAACTGGCACCGCTTTCTGCCGGCCGCGCTTTGGCCGCAGGTCGTGATGCTTGAGGCGAAACAGTTCGTGCCCAAGGCGAAGCTCGATGCCGCGACCGCCGCGGCCGTGGCGGCCTGTGATGGTGCCGACGGCGTGGTCGACGGCGTGATCGACGACCCCACCCGCTGCACGTACGACCCGAAGGCGCTCGTTGGCGCCCTGGTGGATGGCAGCCCGTTTTCCGAGGCCGATGCGGAGATTGTCCGCCAGATTTGGGCAGGCCCGCGCGGCCACGGCGGACGGTTCATGTGGTATGGACTGACGCGCGACACCGACCTCAACACCTATGCCGGGACCACGGGTTCGCCGCTCACGGGAAAACCCTTCGGCATCCCGCTGGACTGGTTCCGCTATTTCCTGGTGCAAAATCCGCGGTGGGACTGGGCGACCATGACGCGGGCCGAGTTCGAGTTGCTCTGGAACCAGTCGGTCGAGCAATTCGGCGCCGTGATCGGCACCGACGATCCCGATCTCACCCGCTTCCGCGATCACGGCGGCAAGGTCATTGTGATGCACGGGTTGGCCGACCAGCAAATCCCCGCTTACGGCACCATCGACTACTACGAGCGCGTGCAACGCCAGATGGGCGGACCGCAACTCACCGCCGAGTTTGCCCGATTGTTCCTCATGCCGGGACTCAATCACGGTTTCCGCGGCGCGGCGCCGACGCCGAGCCCGGCCGCTTTGCTGAATGCGCTCGTCCGCTGGGTGGAGGAGGGGAAGGCGCCCGACCGCCTGCACGCCGAATTGCGGGACAAGGACGGCAAGGTGATCCGCACGCGGCCGTTGTTTCCCTACCCGCAGGTCGCGAGCTACCAAGGCAGCGGCAGCACGGATGACGCAGCAAATTTTCTCGGCCGGACGCCGGCGCGGTAGTTGCGGTGCCACGGTGGCTCGGACCGGCGCGTTCGCGTCGGCTCCAACTGGGCGCTGGCGGCAAACCAATTGACACGGTTCCGTGACACCCAACCGGGGGTATCCACAACTTTTCGACGCTGGCTATTGGCCGCAAGGACGAATTGGTTCTTCAAAGAGCCACATGTCCGTTCCGAAGATCATGAAAAGGGGTTGAGTGTATTGACGCCGGAGCGCTGAAAATCGGAGACATTGCGCGTCACGATCGTAAGCTTGTGTTCGATTCCCGTCGCCGCGATCAGGCCATCCGAAGCTGGGAGCGGCTGGTTTAAGCACAGGCGGCCCCAGCGGTCGGCGACCGCGGTGGTGATGGGCAGGATGCGCTCCGCGTAGTGCGATTCCAAGCCTAGCAGCCACCGTTCGAGTGCGCCGGCTGCCTTTGGGTCCTTGGCCCGATGCAGTTCGATGCCCCGGCGGATTTCTCCGAGCGTGAGCACGCTGAGGAACGCTTCGTCGGATTGGATGCCCGCCACCCAAGTGGCAACGCCGGGGTCGCAATGCGGCTTCCGCAGTTCCGAAATGACGCAGGTATCCAGGAGATAGGCCATCAGAGTTCGATTTGACGGGGAAGATCGCTCGTCCGGGAAAACTCCACGTCTTCGCCTTGAGGGATGCTGCGAAGGTATTCGATGAAGTTGCGTTTTGGACCAGGGTTGTTGCCGACCAAGGCAGAACGGAGCAACCGGCGATGCGCTTCCTCGACGGAAACACCTTGTGCCGCCGCGCGGCCACGCAGCTTTCTTACGACGGCGGTTTCGATGTCGCGGACAAGAAGTTGAGGCATGGGTGATGGATGATATCACTGATAGCATATGTCAAAGAAAAGTTCCCCTGCGCCGGGAGTTGCGCCCGGCAGCGTCGTCCCGCGGCACTCAAGTCTGGCCCCGCGGCCGCCGTTCGTGTAGCGACCGGTTCGCCTCGGAAACCACCCCGATCGCCTCACCCGAAAAGCCGCCTGCCGCCCCCGCCCTCACTTCCAAGTCTGCCTCCTCCTCCAAACCTCCCTGTCTTCCTTCGTGACCATCGCAACTCTCAACCTTCGCGCGGATGCGACCGCGGCCGCGCCGCTCCGGGCCGGTATCATCGGACTGGACACGTCGCATGTCCCCGCGTTTGCCGCCTGCTTCAACGATCCGGAGGCGCGCGGGGATCTGGCCGGAATTCGCGTCGTGGCGGGTTATCCCGGCGGCACCGATCTCCCGCTCAGCCGCGATCGGGTGGCCAAGTTCACCGCGGATCTGCGCGCGACCGGCGTCGAAATCGTCGATTCGATCCCGGCGCTGCTGGCGAAGGTGGACGTCGTCGTGCTCGCCAGTGCCGACGGGCGGATTCACCTGGCGCAGGCTGTCCCGGTCATCCTGGCCGGCAAGCCGCTGTTCGTCGACAAGCCGGTCGCCGGTTCGCTGGCCGAGGCCATCACGATTTTCGATCTGGCCCGGAAGCACGCCGTGCCCTGCTTCTCCAGTTCGGCGCTGCGGTTCGACCCCGGCCTGCGGGGCCTGCGGCAGAACGCGCAGCTTGGCCCCATCATGGGCGCGGTGACGTGGGGTCCCTGCTCCTATCTGGACGGCGTCCCCGACCTGTTCTTCTACGGGCTGCACGGCATCGAGCCGCTCTTCATGCTCATGGGGACCGGCTGCGAGACGGTCACACGTATCCAGACCAAGGACACCGAGCTCGTTTCCGGGATCTGGCCCGACGGCCGGATGGGCACGTATCGCGGCCTGCGCAGCGGCCCCGCCGAGTTCGGGGCCATGGCGTTTGGCACCACGGCGATCCTGTCGGCCGCGCGGACGGGGATGTACGAGGAGCTGGCCCGCGAGATTGGCCGGTTCTTCAAGACGGGGATCCCGCCGGTGGCGGCCGAGGAGACCCTGGAAATCTACGCCTTCATGGTGGCGGCGGACGAAAGCAAACGGCAGGGCGGTGCGCCGGTGGCGTTGGCCAGCGTCATGGCGAAGGCGAGGGCGCAGGCGCAGTCGGCCGGGATTGCCCGGTGCGCGCCGCATTGACATCACGCCCTGCCCGGCGACAGCGTTTTCCCCATGCCCCATCGGTGGATCCTTGCGGCGTTGCTGGCGCCGGCCATTTGTCTTGCCCAGCCGGAGGTGGCGGTCGCGCCGGGAAAAGATCTCCGGCTGACCTATTTCTCCCGTATCGATCAGACCGAACAACCCTATCGCGTTTACGTCCCCAGTTCGTACGAGGGCCAGCGGCCGATTCCCTGCGTGATCGCGATGCATGGCACGGGCGGAAACGAATCCAGCCTGTTTGAGGACAAGCGACTTCCGCCCGGCACCCTCGGGCGCGTGGCCGAGAAGCATGGCGTGTTGATGGTGAGCCCGCACGGCCGCGGCACGACCGAGTATCGCGGCATCGGGGAGAACGACATCTTTTGCGTGCTGGCCGAGGTCCGGAAGCGCTACCGGATCGATGGGGAACGGATCTACCTGACCGGCCAGTCGATGGGCGGAACGGGCGCCGCCTACCTCGGGCTGCACCATCCCGATTTGTTTGCCGCCGTCGCTCCCCTCGCGCCCGCGTATAGCTTTCCCTGGCTCGCGGCCAATTTGCAGCATGTGCCGTCGTGGTGGATCCAGGGCGCCAAGGACGCCGGGTTTTACCTGGTCGGCGCAGCGGTTGGCATCGACCGGATGCGAGCGCTGGGCGGGCCGGTGAAATACGATCTGATCCCGGACGAGGAGCATCCCGCCGGTCTGAAGCGCATCGATGATGTCGTGGGCTGGCTCAAGGGCCACCAGCGGGTCGCACACCCGCGTGACTACGTTTTCGAGGTCGATACGCCTTTGCATGGCCGGGCATACTGGACGGCCGTGGACGCCATCGCCACGCCCGGAAAGGTCGCCACCGTGCGCGCGAAAGCGGAGGGAGACCGGCGGGTCCGCCTCGATTTGGAGAATGTCGCCTCTTTGGCATTTTTTCCGGATGCCGCGGTGTTCGATCTCGCCCAGCCGTTGGCGGTCGTGGTCAATCAGGCCGAAGTGTACGCCGGCATGCTGCCGCGCGACCGGCAGTTGCGCCTGGTCGCGGCCGGCCGGGCCTGGAAAACCACCGTCGAGCCGCGGCAGGAGCAGGACTTGACGACCTATCGCACCCATCCGGTCGCCGTGGCTCCCGCGGCCCTCGACAACCGGGGGACCGAGTCACTTCTCGCCAACTGGATCACGGACGCCATGCGCGATGCGACCGGCGCCGACATCGCCCTCTACAATCGCGTGCACGATCGTGGTCTGGGTATTCCCCAGGGCACGGTCGATATTGTGGATCTCATCCAGTGCAGCCGCCCATTCGATCAATGTCTGGTCACAACCCGGCTCACCGGCCGCGAGTTGCTGGAGATTCTCGATGCCAACGCGGCGGAGCCCAAACGGCCCGTCAGTCAGGCCCCCGCGCAACCCGCCGCTCGCCTGATCCAGATTTCCGGCGCCCGCTATCGCTTCGATCCGTCGCTCCCGGCCGGAAAACGGATCGTCTCCAGCGACCTCGACCCGGCCCGCCGCTATACCGTCGTGATGGAAGGCCAGGTGGTCGAACGCGAGACGGTCCTGCTGGCCGGCCGTTTCAAGAAACTGGAGTACACGTCGACGAACACCGCGTTCACGCTCGCTCTCTACGGATACGCGGCAAAACTCAAGAAAATCGAAGCCCGGGCCGAGGGCCGGGTCCAGCGGGACCCGATCGGGAAAGAGTGATCCGAGGAGCCTGCTTGCAGGCGATTCGCGGGGCGCCAACAAATAACGTATCTAATCGCCTGCCAGCAGGCTCTTACCTCCAGCCAATGAATGCCGATCCATCGTGGCCTAACGCCGCTCCTCCCGCATCGCAAACGGAGCAATAAAATCCTGAATTGCCCAAA
>JBIJCX010000405.1:0-7084 GCA_044344465.1 Opitutaceae bacterium | reverse complement strand
GAGCGTGAGCATGTTTGAGCAAGTGGAGGTACATGAACTGTTTACGGAACTTGGACTCTCGAATCCGCTTGGCGACGATCCTAACCAGCTAGTCATCAACTATTAATAACCGGACAGCAGTGACCGCGACCAATTTTTCGCGGAGGTACCTTCGGTCCCGCCGCTCACGCGGCGGGCTACGCCTGGACAGTAGCCCTGCGCGTGAGCGCAGGGACGCCCTAGCAAACAATTCTGACGCTGTGTATAGAGCGGTGGCGCCGGCGCAGCGGCACCCTTCGAACCACGCGACAACCTGTGATCTGCTGAATCGTTGGGCCGGGCTGAATTGTTTCCTACGCCTTCGATTTTTTTCCGCCCTTCTTGCCACCTTTCGGCGCGGGCACCCACGGCTCCGACCAGTTGCGGGCCACGAGGGCCTTGAGCTCCTTGACCGTCGCGGCGTGCGATGGATCGGCGGCGAGATTCTTCAGTTCCTGCGGATCGTTCTCCATGTCGTAGAGCTGCACACCCTGGCGACCGTCGTCCCACTCGGTGTAGCGCCAGCGTTCGGTGCGGACGCTGTGGCCGGCGAAACTGCCGCGCCATACCTGGGTGAAAGCGGGCCGGTCCCAGGCCGCGGCCGGCTGATCCAGCAGGGGCCGCAGGCTGGCGCCCGCGAGATTGCGCGGGGGCGTGAGACCGGCGAGGTCCGCGAGCGTGGGATAGATGTCGACAAACTCCACCGGGCGCGAACTGGGCTTGCCGTTGCCCTTGGCGCCGGGCGCATAGATGATCATGGGTGCCCGCGCGGAACCCTCCCAGAGGCTCTGCTTCATCCACAAGCCATGCTCGCCCTCGTGGTAGCCGTGGTCGCTCCAGAATACGATGATGGTGTTGTCCGCGAGCTTGAGCCGATCGAGCGCATCGAGCAGGCGGCCGATCTGCGCGTCCACAAACGAAATGGTCGCATAGTAAGCCTGCTTGGCCTCGCGCGATTGCTGCTCGGTCGTGCCAAACCACGGCCACGGGTTGACCGAGCTGATGGCGGCCGGGGGCGCGGCCCTCGCCTCGGGAAACGAACCGGGCGCCATCGTGATCTTCTCCATCGGGTAGAGATCAAAATATTTCTTCGGCGCGATGTACGGGCAGTGCGGGCGGTAAAAGCCGGCCGCGATGAAGAACGGTTGGTTCCGGTTCGCCTCGATGAGCTTGATGACTTCGGTGGCCACCTTGCCGTCGGTCTGCTCCTCGTCGGCCCCCTCGGCCCGCATGAAAGAAAGGGAGCTGCCCAGCCCGCGCCCCGGCGTGTGGTTGGTGATCTTGTCCTCCTCGTCCTTGTCGCGTCCCCGCGGATTGATCGCGATCTGCCAGGACTGCGGATCGTCGAGGCCGGCGGTGCCAATCTCGCCGGGGTTGCCGTAGTGGTAGATCTTCCCGACGCGCGCGGCGAAGTAGCCGTTCCGGCTGAACATCTGCGGGAGCGTCACGACATCGGGCAGGTGGGTACGAAAACGATACTGCAGATCGAAGACCCGCGTGACGTCCGGACGCAGGCCGGTCATGATCGACGAGCGACTCGGCGAACAGAGCGGAAACTGGCAGTAGGCACGGTCAAAGCGGACGCCCTTCCGGGCGAGCCGGTCAATGTGGGGTGACTGGACGAGCGGGTTGCCGAAGCAGCCGAGGCTGTTGCTCATGTCGTCCACGGCGATGAAGAGGACGTTGGGCCGGGATCCGGCCCCGGTGGCGGCGGATGAAACCGTCAGCGCGAACAGGCAGGCTGCAATGGGGGCAAGATAGCGGGGTGTCATGGTCCGCACCGTAGTGGACGGGCCGTGGAAAATGCAAAATGAATGACGGCCTCAAGCGTCCGCCGACAGGACTTCCTGACCGAGAATAGCGAGTGCGGCCACGGCATCCTGATCGGCGACCTGTACGCGGATGCTGTTCATGCTGCCCATGAAAATAACCGGATCGGTCTGCGCGGTCAGCTCGTCCGGCACGAAGGCCTTGACCCCGCAGCCGTCAAGTACCGACCGGAGAAACAGCGCCTGATCGATGGTCAAACAGTGGGCAACGGTCGTCATGGCGCCGCAGTATCACCGCGGTACGACGAATGCGCAATGGGGTGCGCAGCCCATCTGGCTAAACATCGCGACACAATTTTTTGCGGGTGTACCTTCGGTCCCGCCGCTCACGCGGCGGGCTACGCCTTGATTGTAGCCCTGCGCGTGAGCGCAGGGACGACTTGATCCGCAAATAATTCTGGCGCCAAGCATAGGTTCGGGTGCATCACGGCTTTCTGTCGCGGCGTTCGATGATCGCCGCGGGGCGGCGATTTTCTCCGGTGTCACGCCCGTGCGCGTCGCAATGAGCGCGTGGACCTTGGGCACATACATCCGGGTTTCGGCCGGCAGCGCGCTGGCGACGCCGGCGAAATCGGTCGTGCGCCTGGCGGCGAGGGCGCGGCCGACGCGGCCTTCGCCAGCGTTGTAGGCGGCGAGCGCGAGGGGCCAGCTGCCGAACCGGCCGTGCAGCGTGCGCAAGTAACGGGCGGCGGCGCGGGCGGATTTGTCCGGGTCGGTCCGATCGTCGGGCAGAAACGTGCTCAGCCCGAGACTGCGCGCGGTGTCGGGCATGAATTGAAAGAGTCCCTTGGCTCCGACGGGGCTGCGCGCCGCGGGATTGAGCGAACTCTCCGCCTCGGCGAGCCACACGAGTTCCGGTGGCACGCCCTCGGCGATGAAGGCCGCGCGCAGCCTGGGCATGAGCGCGGCCGCGCGAGCCGGAGCCGGCCGGTCGCGCACGCGGGCCAGCCAAAGATCATAATACGGCATCGTGCGGGCGACCGCAGTGGACGGCGGTTTGGTGGTGGGCGGAGCAGTGGGCGGTCGCGGCGGAGCGGGGCGCGGGGTTGGAACCGGCCCGGGAGCGGACGGGCGGATCGCTTCCTGCGCCCCCTCAATTTCGTCGATCCGCTGCTCGAGCCAGTCGGCGAGATCCTCGTATCCCGGCAGCGTGCGCAGGGCGGTCAGCGCGGCGCGCGCTTCGGGACCGAAGGCGGCGAGTTCCTCGAGCGAATCGTTTTCGAGCGCATGCTGCAGCCGGGTCGCAAATGCGTCCCACTGCTCCTTGGTGGGAAATTCGAACTGCGCCTTGATCTCGGGTGGCGCGAGTTGATCGAAAAGTTGCTGGCCCAGCTTGAAGAGTTCGTCGGTGTCCGAGGCCGAGGGCGCCGGTGGCTGGGCCGGCGTCTGTCCGGCCGAAAGGGCCGCGGAGAAGGCGACGGAGAGAACGATCTGGAGCACACGGCGCACAGATCTATTTGGACCTGCACGACCGCAAACGCAACCGAGGCCAGGCTTTTCCGTGAACCACGGCGGTGCGCCGGGCGATGGCGTTGCCGTATTCAAGCGAATCGCCGTCGATCAGGATTGTGAGCGGCACACCGGCGTTGTCCGCCTTGAGCCGATCGACGTGGGCCACAAACTGCGTTTCGTTCGTAGTCCCGGCTTCAGCCGGTTCCGAGCAGAATTGCGCCTGGAATGAACTCCCGCCGAAAAGCGCCCGCAAGATTTGAAGCACACGCGCATGCTGCTCCCGATTTGCCCTTCACCAACTCCCAAGGCTCGCAGCCTCCAACCGGCCTCCCGTCTAGCCGAGGCTGTGCAAATCGGCTGCCGCGTCACACCGCATCAACCACATACCACAAATTCTGGCGCCTTCCTGCCTGTCTGCCGCTGGCAAAGCTTGATGCATCGGTCGAAAC
The DNA here is from genome assembly GCA_044344465.1 of Opitutaceae bacterium. Taxonomy (GTDB): domain Bacteria; phylum Verrucomicrobiota; class Verrucomicrobiia; order Opitutales; family Opitutaceae; genus ER46. Next base: position 3,336 of record JBIJCX010000405.1, on the reverse strand, counting down.
GATCATGGGGTGACAGCCGGCCCTTGCGCCCAAGACGCCAGACCGTTTCCCGCGTTGACCCTCGTGCCGTGGGCGTTACTTAGACCCCTCCCACGGATGAACCGCGTCCACATCAAGACCTACGGGTGCCAGATGAACGAGCGCGACAGCGAGGCTGTCGCGGCGATGCTGCGCGCCCGGGGATACCGGATCGTGGCGGACGAGGCCGACTGCGATATTCTCCTGCTCAACACCTGCAGCGTCCGCGACGCCGCCGAACAGAAGGCGATCGGCAAGGCCGGCTACCTCCAGCAGCGCAAGCGGAAGCAGCCCGACTTCGTCCTCGGCATCCTGGGCTGCATGGCGCAGAACCGCGGCGCCTCGTTGCTCGACCAGTTGCCCGACCTGGATCTCATCGTGGGCACCCAGAAATTCCACCAGGTGCCGGGCTACCTCGACAACCTGCGCGCGGCCCGCGACGCCGGCGTGCCCATCGGCGCGACCATCGTCGACATCGGCGACGAAGCGGACTCGCAGAACACGATCAAGGATCACCTCGGACCAGAGCCGGCGGCGGATGGCACCACGGAACCGCAGGTGAGCGCATTCGTCTCGATTCAGCAGGGCTGCAACATGGAGTGCTCGTTCTGCATCGTGCCGAAAACCCGCGGCGACGAGCGGTCGCGGCCGATGGACGAAATCGTCGCGGAGTGTCGCGGGCTCGCGGAGCGCGGCGTGCGCGAGATCACGCTGCTCGGGCAGATCGTCACGAGCTATGGCCGCCGCGATTATGCGCACACCGACGGGGTGACGCCGTTTGTGCAGTTGCTCGAGCAGGTCCACGCGATCGAGGGCATCGAGCGCATCCGCTTCACCTCGCCGCACCCGCGCGGCTTCAAGGACGACCTGGTGGCCGCCTACGCGCGGCTGCCGAAGTTGTGCGGCTACGTCCACCTGCCGATGCAGAGTGGCAGCAACCGCATCCTCCGCGCGATGAACCGACCCTATACCCGCGAGCGGTACCGGGAAATTGTCGAGGCGCTCCGGGCCGTGCAGCCGGACATGTATTTTTCGACCGACGTGATCGTCGGTTTTCCCGGCGAAACCGACGAGGACTTCGCGCAAACTCGCGAGCTTTTCGAGGCCTGCAATTACGACATGGCCTACATCTTCAAGTATTCGGTGCGCACCGGCACCCCGGCGGCGGCGCTGGCGGATCAGGTGCCGGACGAGGTGAAGGAGCGGCGCAACCAGCTGTTGTTGGACATCCTGCAGCAGAACTCGCTGCGGCGCACCGCCGGGCTCGTCGGCACGATCGAGGAGGTGCTGGTCGAGGGCCGGGACAAGAGCGGCGACCGTTTCACCGGCCGGACGCGGGGCAACCGCGTGTGCGTGTTCGAAGCCGAGCCGCGATTGGTGGGCCAGCTCGTGCCGCTGCGAATCGCACGGGCGAGCGTGAGCACGCTGTACGGGGAGCTGGTGCTGGCGGGGGTGGGGTGACAAATCGTTCTCGTTCTTCGTTCTCGTTCCTCATTCTCTCTTCCGCTTCCGTCCTCTCATGTCCGCTCAATTTGACCACGAAAAGCTCCGGGCTTACCAGGAAGCACTGCGCTTCGTCGCGTGGGCGGATCCCCTGGTCGAGGTGCTGCCGGCAAAGCTTGCCGCCCGGGATCAACTTGATCGCGCTTCAACCAGTATCGTTCTCAATATTGCTGAAGGTAACGGCAAACGCTCCCATGCGGATCGCTGTCGTTTCTTTGATATCGCACGTGGCTCGGTTGTTGAATGTGCGGCATGCCTCGATGTGCTTGTGGTGAAGAAAAAGCTGAATCCCGAGGACGCATCTGCTGGCAAGAAGATCTTGCTGGGCGTTGTCTCGATGGTCGCAGGATTGATTTCACGGTTCTCAGGTGAGGTACGCGAGGAGCAGGCTCCTTATGGCGACCCAGACCCGATCGGGGCCAAGAGAACGAGAACGATTACGAGAAAGAGAAAGAACTAAACCATGTCCCTCACCCTTGCCACCCTCATGCCCGGCCTGCTGCTCCTGGCGCTCGGCGTTCCGTTGTTCCTCAACCACTCGGGTTGGACGGCGGCGCTCCGGGCGTTTCCGCGCTCGACGGCGGCGGCGTACGTGTTCTTCGGGGCGGGGGCGGCGTGGTTCCTTTATGGCATCTGGCATCTTTCTTCGGCCGATTTCGGCGACTATCGCGGGTGGCTCTTCGCCGGGTTCCTGGCCATCGCCGTGCTGTCGTTCAAATGCGTCCCCGATTTCCTCGCCGTCCGCGGCTTGTGTGCCCTCATCCTGATGGGGGCGATGCCGCTGCTCGACGCCGCCTACATGGAGTACGACAAGCCGCAGCGGCTGCTCATGGTCAGCCTCGTCTACGGCGCGATTTCGGCTGCGATCTGGCTGGGCGCGCAGCCGTGGCGGATGCGTGATTTCCTGGGCTGGCTGTTGGCGCGGCCCAACCGGATCCGCGGCGTCGGCGGGGTAGTGGCGGGCTACGGGTTGCTCCTCGCCATCGTCGCCTTCACTTATTAAGCGGGTGACTGCGCCGCGCTTGAAATGATGTTTTCCGCTCCCGTTCTCCTCGTCATCGCCGGGCCGGCCGGCTCCGGCAAGAGCACGCTCTGCGATCGGCTGGTGAAGGACGTGCCCGGTTTCGCGCGCGTCGTGACCACCACGACCCGCTCGCCGCGCGAGGGCGAGGTCAACGGCGTGCACTATCATTTTTTTCCGCCGCAGGAATTTCGGCGCAAGATCAAGCACGGTGAATTCCTGGAATGGGCGCTGGTGCACGGCGACCATCACGACCGCCTCTACGGCACGTTGCGCTCAAGCGTGTTCGACCCGCTCGCGGCGGGCCAGAGCCTCGTGATGAGCATCGACGTGCAGGGCGTGGAAAGCCTGCGCCGGATCGCCCGGGACGATGCCGGACTGCGCCGGGCCATGACGACGGTGTTCATCGTCGTCGACCACGAGCGGCTGGTCGCGCGCATGCGCGAACGGGCGCAGGATCACGACGATGAAATCGCCCGCCGAATGGCGACCGCCGAGGCCGAGTTGCGTGAGGCGCCGAAGTTCGATTTCCGGATCGAGAGCCGCACCCGTGACGAGGATTTTGCCGCGCTGCTCAAGATCCTGGAACACGCCCGCGCCCGGGCCAGCGGTGGCGCGCAGTGATCGCTAAAGCCTCGTAGCTTCAACGGTGGCGCGGTACTTCAGCCCTGCACTTAACCCACATCGCGATCCCGCTAGACAATTTCGGTGCGACCCGCCACGGTGCCTGGCAATGCCACGCTCCATCATGGTCTCCGGCCGCGTCTTTACCGACGAGTTTGTGCAACATATCA
>JBIJCX010000404.1:0-7093 GCA_044344465.1 Opitutaceae bacterium | reverse complement strand
CAGGACGCGACCGCGAGCGCCGTCATCAGCGACATTGCGGACGCCGCGGCGCTGCTGAAGCACGGCAAGGGCGCCCACCTGATCGGTGAAGCCCCCACGCCGGCGCGGGGTGGCTGCAGCCTCGCGCCGCCCCAGAGCATCCGGTGCCGGTACTACGTTCGCCTCACCGTCAAGGATCAGCCCGGCGTGCTGGCGCGCGTCGCCTCGGTCATGGCCCGGCACGCCGTCAGCATCGCCAGCGTCATCCAGAGTCCGGCGGAGCGCGCCGGTGCGGCCTCGCTGGTATTGACGACCCACGAGAGCAACGAGCGGGCGATGCGGGCCACGCTGCAACAACTCTCCGGTCTCGGCAGCGTGCTCGACCACCCGCTGCTGTTGCGGATCGGCGATTTTGGTGACTAACATCCGCCCTCCGATCCGTCTCGAAACTCGAACGACCGGTGAATTTTTATGGCTAGAATCGTCCAAAAATACGGCGGCACCTCGGTCGGTGACGTCGATCGCATCAAGAACGTCGCCGCCCGCATCAAGGCCATTCGCGACGAGGGCAACGAGCTCGTTGTCGTCGTCTCCGCCCGCGCCGGCGTGACAAACGAGCTCATCGCCCGCGCGAAGGCCGTGTGCGCCATGCCGAGCGAGCGCGAGATGGATCAACTCCTCGCCATCGGCGAACAGGAGACGATCGCGCTCACCGCCATGGCGCTCCATGGCATCGGCGTCGATGCCGTGAGCTATACCGGCGCCCAGGCCGGCATCTTCACGGACAAGGTCCACACCAAGGCGAAAATCATGACGATCAACGCGAAGCCGCTCGTGAAGGATCTCAAGTCCGGCAAGGTGATCATCGTGGCCGGTTTCCAGGGCATCGACGATGACGGCCAGATCACGACCCTCGGGCGTGGTGGCTCGGATCTTACGGCCATCGCCCTCGCGGCTGCGATCAAGGCCGACAAATGCGAGATCTACACCGACGTCGACGGCGTTTACACCGCCGATCCGCGCGTGGTGAAGAACGCGCGCAAGCTGGATGAAATCAGCTACGACGAGATGCTCGAGCTCGCGTCCCTCGGCAGCAAGGTCATGCAGTCGCGCTCGGTCGAGTTTGCCGCCAAGTACGGCGTCGTTTTTGAAGTCCGCTCGTCCTTTAACCAAAACCCAGGAACCATCGTGAAACAGGAAGTCGCCTACATGGAAAAGATCGTCGTGCGCGGTGTCGCGGTCGACAAGGACCAGGCCAAGGTCCTCGTGAGCAACATCGTCGACAAACCCGGCTCGGCCGCGAAGGTGTTTCGCGCGCTCGCGGACGCCACGATCAACGTCGACATGATTGTCCAGAACGTCGGCCGCCAGGGGGTCGCCAATCTCACGTTTACGGTGCCCCAGACCGAAACCGCCAAGGCAAAACGGGCGCTCGAGCCGGTGTTGCAGGAAATCGGCGGCGAAGTCGCTGTCGATGAGGACATCGCCAAGCTTTCGGTCGTCGGGGTCGGCATGAAGACGCACAGCGGCGTCGCGGCGACGCTCTTCCAGTCGCTGGCGGATGCCGGCATCAATCTGGAGCTCATCAGCACGTCCGAAATCAAGATCTCGGTCGTGATCAAGAAACAGCGGGCCGACGAAGCCGCGCGGTTGGCGCACGCGGCGTTTGGGTTGGAGCAGATCTAAGCGACGGTTCGTTCCTCGTTCTCGTAATCGTTCTCGTTCTCTCAGTTTTGAGACGAGAGAATGAGAACGAGAACGAGGAAGGAGAACGATGAAGTTTCTCTCCACCCGCGGCCAGACGCCCGCCCTTGGTTTCTCCGACGCCGTGGCCACCGGGCTGGCGCCGGACGGCGGACTGTTCCTGCCCGAATCGCTGCCGGACTTCAGCGGCGATCTGGCGCGCTTCGAAGCGCTCGGCTACGCGGAGCTCAGTTTCGAGTTCCTGCGCGTGTTTGCCACCGACATCCCGGCGGAGACCCTGCGCGCGCTCGTCGCTTCGAGCTACACGAAGTTCACCGATCCGGCGATAGCGCCGCTCAAGCCCCTCGGAAAAAATCTCTATGTGCTCGAGCTCTTCCACGGGCCGACGCTCGCGTTCAAGGATTTCGCGCTCCAGCTTCTCGGCCATCTTTACGCCCATCAGTGCCAGGTGCGGCGCGAGACGATCAACGTGCTCGGAGCCACCTCGGGCGACACCGGCGCCGCGGCGATCCACGGTCTCATCGGCCGGCCGGGCACCGCCATTTTCATCCTCTATCCCGACGGCCGGGTTTCGCCGCTGCAGGAGCGGCAGATGGCGTGCACCGGCGCCGACAACGTCTTTGCCCTCGCCATCGACGGCACGTTCGACGATGCCCAAGCGGCGTTGAAGGAAATCTTTGGCGACCAGGAATTCCGCACGCGGCACCGGTTGTCGGCGGTCAACTCAATCAACCTCGCCCGGGTGATCGCGCAGTGTGTCTATTATCTGTACGCCTGGTTGCGGCTGCCGGCGGCCGAGCGCGGAAATGTCGAGTTCGTCGTGCCGACGGGCAATTTCGGCAATGTCCTGGCGGGTTGGATGCTGCAGAAGATGGGTGTGCCGATCCGCGGCTTCCGCGTGGCGACGAACCAGAACGACATCCTCTACCGGATGTTCACGACGGGCGAATATCGCGTGGGCGCGGTGCAGCCGAGCCTCGCCCCCTCGATGGACATCCAGGTGGCGTCCAATTTCGAGCGCTTCATCTATTTCGCGGTCGGTCGCGACCCGGCGCGGGTGCGCGAGGTCATGGCGACGTTCAAGGCGACGGGCGGGTACACGTTTGCGAATTTCGACCGCGACACGTTCACCGCCTCGCGCACGAGCGATGCCGAGATCGCGAACGTCATCGCGCGAATCTATCGGGAGTATGGCTACGTGGCCGATCCGCACACAGCGTGTGGCTTCAAGGAACTGGATCCCGAACGCGTGAGCGTCGTGCTGGCGACGGCGAGCCCGGCGAAATTTCCCGACACGATTCGCGCGGCGATCGGCGTGGCCCCCACGCATCCGAGCCTGGAGGCGCTGAAGGCGAAGCCGGTCCGCAAACATGTCCTCAAGGCAGACGTGACCGCGATTCGCGCCTTCATCGACGCGCATGCGGTGGACGGATAGGAGCGTGGGCGCTTACTCGGTTGGGCTGGGCGGCGCGGCGGTAGACCTTTGTCCTTTCACAAACCGCAGGCGCGAAACGCCGCTGACGTTGAGTGTCCGGCCGTTCGGTTGAACCAGGTCGCCGCCCACGACGTGGGTATCCCGGGCGAAACCGAGTTGGAAGACCGGCTCCGCACTCGCAAAGGCGGTGATGTTGCCGATGTTGACCGGCCCCGCGAAACGCACGCCCGGCGCATGTATGCCGGTGATTCCGGCGTGCGCCGAGAAGTGCACGTTGCCCGTGCGCACGCCGCCGAACCGGCCGTTGCGGCTCGCAATCGAAACTAACGCGATATGGGCCAGGCCTTCGCGGGCCCGATTGGCGCCCGGACCTTGGCGCCGCACCGGTTGCCGCTTGGCCGAAAAAATGGCCAGGTTGGTCGAGTCGTCCGCACCCGTGATTACAACCGAGGCGTGCCCCTGGTAGAGGGCGGATCTGCGGCGATGGTCGGACAAAGCCGGATCAACCGGACTCGCGTCGGCCAGACTAATCGTCATCGTGCCGGCGCCGCTGAAATAGGCGTGCACGAGGGTGTCATGCCGATCGAGGAACGAAACGCGCAGCGGCTTTTTCGGCGCCGCGGTCACGCTCGTGGTCGGGTGCCGGAGTATCAACTCATCAAAGACCATCCGATTTGGGCCCACCTTGTCCCTTTCGATGCCCAAAGGGTCGTCGGCGAGTTCGAGCCGTTGTCCCGTCAAAACGAGTTCGGCCCCACTCGCGGCGGGGATAAGGAGACCCACCTGGTAACTGTCCGGCGGCAGGAGCCACCGGCGGAGTTGAAAGCGAAACCCCGCGTCGCGCCAGTGTTCCTTCGGAAATGCCGCGACCAGATCGGGTCGGACCACCGTCGCGGTCGTCAGCGCGAGTTGGGCATGCGCCGAACGCAGCACGACCTGCACCTCACCAGGTCGGGCCGCCCGGCCGGCGATGGCCGCCCAACCGTCGATCGTCACCATGTTCTCGTCCGCCGCGACCCGGTCCACCACGCCCACTAAGTTCGAGCCGGGCCGAACCATCGGATCAGGGCACACCTGCGACTGGCGTGGCATCTCGAATACACCAATCCTTTCTGCCTGCCGGATCACGCGGGTCGAATGGTCGGGAAGGGGATGCAAGGACGTCGGTCCAGTGCCGTCGCGCCCAAGACGGACGAAATTGGCGGCCGCAGTGTCGCGGTCCGCAATCCAGCGCTGAGCCGCGCCGGAGAACTTCAGATTCGCCGCGAGATTGAAGATCACCAGTGCGGGAACCAGCCCGACCATGAACCGGCAGGGTCGGCTTTCGTTCCGTCGTCGTTGCAGTTCAATCAGGATGGCCAAGGCCCACGCGAGCGCCCCCAGGACATAGTAGCGCGAACTCAGCATGCCATCGACCAGATTTGCCCTCCCGACGGCCACCAGACCCAGACTGCCGACGGCCCAGAGGGCCAGCGGCAACGAAATGCGTTCCCGCCTGAGCCCGACGGACCATATCTGCCAGCCGAGCAGGACGGCCAAACCCGCGCCCAGAACCCGCGCCAGCGCCCGTTCTCCCAGCGCGAGTGGCGCGCCCAACAGCTCGAACCAGTAACGGAAGATGCGCACCACTCCGCCGAGCGAAAACACGTCGATGTGATGTTCGGTGTTCGGCTGAAAGCTCGAAAAATACAGGGCGCCGACGGCGACTGCGAGGGCCAGCCATGCCGCCAGATGCCGCCAGCGTCGGTCGAAGACGAGCAGCAAGGCGCCCACAGGCCAGACCAATAGTCCGTGCGCCAGGGTGAAGGATGCCATGACGGCCAGTACGCTCGCCCCCATCCCGGCCAGCCGGGTGCCCCGGGATAGGAGCACGATTGCCCCTGCGGCCAGCAACGGAACTTGGAAATGATCGATCGAGGATCCGGACCAGAAAAAATTCTCGAAGTGCTCGAGTTGAAACAAGAGCCCGGCCAGAAGTAGCGCCATCCCCCACCGGCGTTCCCGCGCTCCGGCGGTTCGGATTAACAGCGCGCAGAGCCCGCAAAGAAAAACATTCCCGATCACCCCGATGACGTTGAAATTCACCGTGCCGGTCAGCCAGTAACTCACCATAACCAGCAGGCGACTCGTCACCATCCGGTGTTCGTTGGCGACTTCAAAAAGCCAGCCGATGAGTTCGGACCACGACGGCCCGTCATGGAGTCGGATGAGCAGCATCAACGTGCCATCGATGTCATCCATGTAGGCGAGATTGCGACTCGCCAGCAGCCCGCGAGCTAACATGTAGGCCACCGGCAGCAGCGCAATCCCCAGCAGCAGCAGTGCGGAAATCCCCCGAGGATACGTCGGGCGAGCCTCGGCTGGGTGTTCCGGTGAAACCGTCCCGGCGGCTCGTCCGCGCCAGCCGCCAATCGACGCGCGCAGCCTTTCCGTCAGCCCAGCGGGCAGGATCTTAAAGATACGCATACGGGCGCGGGGACAAAAGCAGCCATCGCGACTGTATGAAGCAGATGGAAAAGACAATGAGCCTGGGCGTCACACCGTGTCGGTGCATGGGGTCCGGATTTTTTTGGGGTAGTGCCGGCGCGCTGAAGTGTGCACCAGGCGACGCGACGCTCATGAAGTTTCCCAACCGCGGTCAAACAACATCGGCGTGTTGCCGGCAAAGTTCGCGTCATTAGACAAATGCAGCGATCATTGTCTCCGCGCCGGTTCCGGCTCCCGACCTACTTCAGCCGCAGTTCGGCGACGACCGGCAGGTGATCCGATGCGTTGGATCGCAGCACTTCCATGGTCAGCGGTTCAATGAATTCGCGTGAGATCCAGACGTAGTCGATGCGTTTGGCCGGCTTCGCGACGGGGATGGTGAAGCCAGGCCCCCGCCCGACGACCGCCCAGGTGTCGGTCAGAAACTCCTGCAATCGCGCGCTCGTTTGGCTTTCTGGCGTGGCATTGAAATCACCGCACAAAATCACCGGCAGTTTTCCCGCGTCCGCGACAATTTCCCTTACCTGCGCGGCGCTGAGGAGGCGTTCAGCTTCGTCCCGGCGATGGTCCAGATGGGTATTCAGGAAAAGCACCTCGCGACCGCGCACGTCGAGGAGGAGTTGCTGGATGCCGCGCTGCTCGCCCGGGCCCGCCATTTTCAGGTGAGTATTCTTGGCGCTCTTGAGGGGGAACTTGGTGAGGACGGCGTTGCCGTAGTCGCCGCCCTGGTGGGCGATGTTCTTGTCGAACCGCACGATCAGGCCGGTGAGTTTGGCCAACTCGGCGGGCAGGTCGCGTTTCTGGGTTCGCTCCGTCCCGCGATCCACCTCCTGCAACGCCACGACGTCGGCCCTCGCCTCGACGATGAGTTTGGCGATGCGCTCGAGATCGACCTTACCATCGACGCCCTCGCCGTGGTGGATGTTATAGGACATCACGCGCAGCGTGGGTTGCGTCGATGCGGCGAAGGCGGGTACGCCCGTGATAAGCGCGAGGAGAAGTGCGAAGAAACGCGAGGGCATGATCGGGGAAGACGCGATGGGAGGAGACGGCATTAAGCCGCGACTTCGTTGTCGTTGTCGAAAAAGAGTCGCGGCGTAAAGCCTCCGACCGGACAAAAGCTCCCTTGCCAGCGGCGGAGAGGATCGCAATTCTCCCGCGTTCGCATGAGCACCGCCGTAAGAATCTACGACACTACCCTCCGCGATGGCACGCAGGGCGAAGGCATCAGCTTTTCGGTCACGGACAAGCTCCTGATCGCCGAAAAGCTCGATTACTTTGGCGTGGACTACATCGAGGGCGGCTTCCCCGGCTCAAATCCGCGCGACATCACGTTTTTCCAGGAAGCGAAGAATCTCCGTTTGAAACACGCGCGGCTCGCGGCTTTTGGGGCGACCCGCCGCGCCGGTTCCAAGGCCGGCGAGGATGCGCAGCTGCGCACGCTCCTCGACAGCGGAATGCCGGTGGTGACGATTGTGGGCAAGACCT
>JBIJCX010000115.1:0-22987 GCA_044344465.1 Opitutaceae bacterium | reverse complement strand
TCCGGCTCGTCCGGACCCTCCTGCGCCGTCCGCTGCCCTGGAAGGAGGCGTTCCCGCTGTTTAACCTGCGCTTGGCAGCTTACCTATAGCGAATTCACCGGACACAGATGTTCGGTTTCCATCAAGAAACTCTACCTGACGAAGCGAGTGCCCGAAACACGATCGCGTGGGTCGCAGGAAATACGGGGAAAACATGAACGCAAAAACGGGGTTGGGAAGAACAGGCGCCAACGCTTACAGGGCAGGGGGTGGCACCGGCAAAGTGTTGTGGGGTTCCCGGCGGACGGTGATCGATGGAAGAACCGCCGCAAACCATAAATCCGATCTCTGCGGACAAATCGGCCGATGGGGTGGGCCAGTTCGCGGCCTCGGACACGCGGTGACAGGGGAATGGTGACAGGGGAATCAAGGCCGGGGAAATAGGGTATTTATTCCTCTGTCCCCATTCCCCTGTCATCTCGCGCGCTCCTTCCATCGATCATGAAACAATCTTCCGAGTCCGCAGGGAACCTGACCCTGTCTGCTTGGCTCTGATTGGTTCACGCGTGAAAAATGCAAGCAGACGAATCGCAAGCGGTGCACTGACGTCCCTACTTAGCCAAAACGATTCAATGAGCGGTGGAACCCGTTGTCCTCAACGGGCTTTTTTGAGAGCGTACGGTCGAGAGCCAGATGAGGACATCTGACTCCACCTTTCAGTGATTTCGTTTTCATGCCTAAGACGCACTTCGACTGAATTGATCCGGCTTGGGGTTCAATACTTCTGCAGCAGCTCGAGCATCGCGCGGTCGAGTTGGTGGCCTTCCCATGGTTCGTAGGTGACATCGCTGCGCTGGCTGTCGAGCACACCGAAGCCGCCGCGGAATTCCCACAGCGCCCAGCCCCAGCCCGACTCCTTTGCGGTCGCGAAGACATCCTCCATCCAGCGCAGCACGACCGGGTGCGGGGTGAAACGAAACGCGCCCATTTCGCCGATCATCACACCCAGGCCGGCCGCCTCCGCCTCCCGCCATGGCCCGTAACACGTGTCGCGCAGCCACCCGCGGTCGAGATTTGCCGCGGTGCGAAACGCCGGCGCGGCCGTGTCCGGATCGAATCGAACCTCCGTGGCCTGCTTCAGGCCCCAGGACTCGACCAGGTTCAACGTCCAGCTGCGCCCGCCCGCCTCGAGGGCGAGTGAGTTCAGCGTGAGCCAGTCGCCGTCGACATTACGGAGTTCCACGCGGGTGGCGCCGGCCGGAATCGCGAATGCATAGTCGCGGTCGTAGGTGTTTTGGTAGCTGTTCCACTCGGGTCGGTGCACGACTTTCTTCCATTCGCCTTCGCCCGGGCCGGGCGTGAAGAGATGTTCCCAGATCACCGCGCCTGTGCCGTCGGTCACCCGCAATTTCGCGCGGCTCGAGACTGTGTTCACGTGTAACCGGAACGTCTTGCCGCCGAGTGGGCCGGCGAGGACGAGCGACGACTGGAGGTCCGGCTTGCGGCTGCCGTAAAGAAACGCGCTGACCTGCGGCGCGGGCCAGCCCGGCGTGGGCCACCCAGCGGCGCCGTCGATCCAGCCCGCGCGAAAGTGGCTGATGTTCATCGGCCGATAGCCGCGCGTGCAGAGCGCGACGCCAAGCGACTGCAACGAACGCGGCGGCACATTGCCGTAGTCGAGCCCGTCACAGAGCACGAGCCGGCCGGGATCCTCCGCGCGGATCGCCTCGACCATCCGCTGCACGACGGCGAAATAGCCGGCCTCGGACACGCCGGCGGGCTCGTTGAAGAGATTAAAACTCAGCCGGGCGCTGGGAATGCCCCGGAAGCGTCGCGCAAACTCGGTCCAGTGCTGCGCGCACACCCGCTGCGCCTCCGCGTCCGTCCACAGGTTGCGCGGCTCCGCGGGCTTCGCGACCGTGTAACCCGGCGCGCGGTGGAAATTGAGCGAAACATGGATCCCGTATTTTTCGCCGAGGGCGACGAACCGGTCGATTTCCTTGAGTTTGCCTTCGTCGATGTGCTCCCAATCGCCGGCGGTGATCCACCCGCGATAGTCCATCGGGATGCGGACGAAGTTGAATCCGAGCGACGCAATCATCCGAAAGTCGTCCTCGACCGCGTGGTCGGGCGTGGGCGCCGAGCGGACATTGAATTTGTAGAGCAGGTTGAACCCGCGCCAACGGGGCAGCTTCGCCGCGCCCGGTTCCGGCAGCGGGCGAGGGAAGGGGAACGTCCGTGGCGCGTCCGCCGCCCCGACGCCGGCGCCAAGCAGAAGGGCGAGCATTCCGAGGGCAACGCGGCGGCACATGGCGCTAGGTTGGCGATGAGCCGCGGGAAAATCACATCAAAAGCGAGCGCCCGACCCGGCAGGGAGCCTTCGCCGTAACCATGCCGTCGAGGAGGTGGCCTTGCGCTCCGCGCGCGGCGGGACGACCACGCACTCGTAACCGCGCGCGGAGCGCACGGTCCCCCTGCTTCTTTTGCCGGCTACCATGAAGATCGCGTGCGACGGCATGGTTCCGGCTGCTTGCGGATTCACGTTCCCCGAACGTCGTTTTGGTCTGCCCCGCTTTTTCTCGTTTCCCTTCTTGCGCCGGCTGCGCCTCTTTGCGGCCATGTCGTCCGTCGAATGAGAATCACCGGCCTTGCCCTCGTCCCGCCTCCCACCGCCGCCGACCTCCCGAAGGTTACGCCCGAGTTGCTCGCGTCGGTGCTCGCCCGTTACTCGCGGAGCAACGAGGGCATCACGAGCATCCTCGCCAAGGTGGATCTCGCGAATCCCGACGCATCGATCGATCGCATCCTGAAGTTTGTCGATTACGGCCACGCCTCGATCGGCGGCCTCACCGGTGGGCTCGCGGTCGCGCTCGACGATGTCTCGATGTGGCTGGCGTATAAAATATTCGAGCTCGCCACCATGGCCGACGGGCAGGAGTCGAGCACGCGTTACATCACGATGGATGCGGCCAACCTGCCGACGGCGGCGGAACTGGGGATTCCCGACGATCTGGCGGCGCGCTGGCGGGACGTAATGGCCCGGGCTTTTTCCGCCTACCACACCGAATACGCCCGGCTCGACGCACTCGCGACCGCGCAGCCCGAGCTCGTGCGGCTGCCGCCCGACGCGAAGCCAGCGGTGGTCACGCGGCTGCGCAAGAACTATGCGCTCGACCGCGCGCGTTATTTCATCCCCTTCGCCACCCGCACCAACCTGGGCCTGGTGCAGTCCTCGCGCATGTGGGCGACGACGGTGAAGCACCTCGATTCGCTGCCCCAGCCCGAGGCGCGGGCGGCGGCGAAGCTCATTCGCGACGAGCTGATGAAGCAGTCGCCGCGTTTGATGCGGCACAGTTCCGCGGAAAAATCCTTCGCCGCGCAGGCCGGCCAGGAACTCGCCGCCAGTTGTGCGCTCGGCCTCGAGCGTCTCTCCGCCGCGCCGCTCGCGGACGAAGTCTGGGTCCAGGTCGATCGCGCCACGCCGCCGTGGTTGCCGGAGCCGCAACCCATGGCGGAAGCGCTGCGGCATCGCGCCAATCGCTACGGGCACCAAGGCTTGGCCACACGCCGCATGCGGGTGGCCTTTGCGTGGAATAACATGGCGCTGGCCGAGCTCCGCGATCTCAACCGCCATCGAACGGGCCATCGCCACACCCCCCTGATTCAGGCCGGCTTTTATCTGCCACCGGAAATCGACCGGACTCCGCACGCCGCCCTGCTGGCGGACCAGCTCGAGCTCACCCGCGAGCTGCTCACCCGCGGCTCGCCGGCCTACGTTTACACGCTGTTGCTGGGGGCGCAGACCCCGTTCGAACACAGCACGCATGCCGACAAGTTTATCTATGAGGCCGAGTTGCGCACCGGCATGGGGGCGCATTTCCGTTATGCGGAGCATCTCAGCGCCGCCCTGCGTACGTTCCTTGACCAAGTGCCCGAAGCCCGCGCGTGGGTCGTCGAAGGTACCGCCGAACCCGAATAATTTGGTTTGCCGACATGTTGCGACCCGGCCTTCATCCGTTGGTGCGAACTGCCATGAATCTGTTCGGTCTGGTTGTCTTCGCGGGTGCCAGCTTGTGCCAATCGGCCCTCCGCGCGGCCGACGCCATCTCCACCGTCGATTACACCCAACGGAACAGCCCGTTCACTCCAGGGGCCACCGTGACGCCGGACAAAAAGAAACCGCAGGTTGATGGCGCGGTGCAGGACAAACGGGTCGACAAGACGGTAGTCGATCGCAAGTCCGCCGTCGTCGGTGATCGGCGCTCGCCGATCCCAATGGAGGAGGCGCGCGACAAGCAGGTCCGCGAAAAGCAATCGCAGCGCCCCGAGGTGCGCGAGCAGCAGTTGAGTGCGTTCAACCATCGGGAAGCGCGACTGTCGACCAGCGCCGACAGCAAGAAGCCGGTGCTCGTCACGAAGTATCAGGATAGCCTGGTGGCCGCGAGCGCCTCAAACATGGCGCGTTTTCCCGCCATGGATCGCGCGACTGGCGCCAAGATCAACCGGTTCGTTTTTCGGAAGAACGGATCGGATTCGGCCACCCTCACGAATGGTGCCGCCGTCACCCCTGCGGGTGGTGGATCTGTCATTCAGAAATAAATCTGCCCTACTGTCGATGAGCCGCTTCCGCATCCTCCAGTTTAACATGCAGTTTGGCCAGGTCTGGCAGGAGCAGCATCCGGATCGCGCGCCGGTTCGGTTCGAAGCGACCCTGGCCGAAATCCGGAGTCACGACGCCGACATCATCATGCTACAGGAGGTCGAGCAGGCGCAACCCGGTGGGGTGCAAGTGCAGCCGCCGCCCAACTATACGCGGTTGCAGGCTGAGCTGGCCGGCTACGACAGCTGGTTTTCCTACCCGAAGGCCGACCCGCGAGAACTGCCGTTCGGCATCGGCCTGGCAATTTTTTCGCGCACGCCGCTGCGCGACAGAATGCGGCTCGATCTGCCGTCGCCGCCGATTGAGTTCAATTTCTTTGGCAAGAAAACCACCCCCACCGATCGCGTGTTGATCGGCGCGAAGACGACGATTCTCGGCCGCGAACTGCTGCTCCTCAACACCCACCTGCTCGCGTTTTTCATGCTCGGGTCGAGCAGCGATGTGAATCCGATCCAGCGGCAGCTGGTCGGCGACCTGCTTTCGGCCGCCCAGGGGCCGACGATTCTCACGGGCGATTTCAATGTCAGCAAACACAAGGGTTTGATCGCGGAGTATGGCCAGCGGGGCTTTGCGACCGTGCAGCAGACCGAGATCACCTGGCGCCGGCGCCCCTTCGTGCTGGATCACATTTTTCACAACACGCTCCTCCGTCCGACTGGCCACCGCGTCGTGCCCACCTTGGCCTCCGACCACCATGCCCTGGTGGCGGATTTCGAATTCGCCTGATTCTCGCCGACCGGGGAGAGTTACTTCCGGCTGCGCCGGAACTGTTCCTTCTCCGTCTCGCAATCCTCGGCCAGACGCGCCCGTTCGCTGGCGAGCTGCTTCTGGATCTTTTCAATCTCGTCCGCTTTTTGCGCCGCGTACGCTTCGTCGAGCTGCTTCTTCAGGAAAATTTCCCGCTCGGCGAGCTTGCCCTTGTACACCCGATCGATTTCGGCGAGCCGGCCCTTTTGTTCGGCGGTGAGCGGCGTGGAGGCATCGGGATCCGACTTGCTGAGCCGCTCCATGGCGAGTTCGTAGGCGCTTTTCATGAAGGGTATGATTGCCGGCGAATTGGCGGGAACACACGAATAAACTGAATTCAGGTTTGTACGTCGGCGGGGCGGATCCGGGCGAAAATCGCCGCAAGAAAAACCGCCAAAATCCGGTTCATCCGAACTTCACCCCGAAGGCCAGGGCGAGGGCGACAATCGTAAACGGGGGCCACCAACCACCGCGTTCCCACCGCCAGTTGGCCGCGTACCCCGCCAGCAGCGCGACCATCAGGAGACTGAAGCTGGCCATGCCCAGCCAGGGCGTCGTGAACCGCGCCGGTATAAACGCCCCCGGCAGTTGCACGCTCAACCGCACCAGCCACTCGATGACGAGCACTACCAGTGCCGCCGCATGGTTGCAGAGCACGACCCCGAACCCGAATCCGACCAAGCCGCAGAGCAGCGCGGCAAATCCGCCGAGCGTCGCAGCCATCGCCGCCGGGATGAGCAGGAGGTTGGCGGCCAGCGAACCGGGCGTGAGGAGCCGGAAAAACTGCACGCTGGTCAGCAGGCTCACGAGGGTGGTGGCGATCCCGATGGCGAGCGCCATGGCCGTCCCGCGCCACGCCGCCGCCGCCAGGTGTTGCCACGGCTGCCACGCCGACACCGGCAGATCGCGCCACGGTGTCCAGCGTGCCTGCCAGGCTTCGCCGAGCGGCAGTCCGAGCACGAACAACGCCGCGACGATGCCGTAGCTCATGATAAAGCTCGCGCTGAAGACCTGCAGCGGCGCGACGACCAGCACGGCGGCGGACGACGCGATCAGGGCCGCGAGCGGATTCGCCGGCCGCCGGAAAACGAGGCCCGCCTGAAAAAACACCGTCATCACCCATGCCCGCACGGCGGACGGCGAGGCGCCCGTGATGTCGACAAACAGCCACAGCAGCCCGGTGCCCAGCGCAAAACGCACCCAGAGCGGCAGGCGCAAGAACAGGAGCAAGGCCTGCAGCGAGCCCGCAATCACCCCGATGTTCAAACCGCTGATCGCAAACAAGTGCATCGTGCCGCTTTGCATGAACAGGGTGTGCTGCTCGTCGCTGAGTTCGTGCGTCTCGCCCAGCATCATCGCGCGCAACAAGCCGGCCAGTGTCGGGCGTTTCTCCGCAATTCCGTGGCCGAGGATTTCCTTGAACCGCTTGGCTGCGTGCGCGCAGAAACGGAAATACGGTGCCGCCGGTCTTTCCTCCCCCAAAATCCGGCCACGGGTCAGTCGGAAATTGATGCCCGCGCCCGCGAGATAACCGTCGAAGGTGTCCGCCGGTGGGTTTCGCGGCAGCGCTGCGAGCACGCCGATGGTCGAGACCACGGCGCTGCGGATTGGCCGCGCGTCACCTTTGAGTCGGGTAAGTGAAAAATAGAGCCTCTGGCCGGTCAGGTCACGCAGGTGTTCGTCGGCGCGCAACACGGTGCCGAGACCGACGGCCCTCTTTTCATCGTGCAACGGAAACACCCGATCGACTCGCAGCGAAAGCCGCGCTTCGCGGCCCGGGAGGGCATCCCACTCCGGCAGTCGCGCCCGCTGCAGCGCGTAACTGGCGATGCCGGCCACGAACATGGCGGCCGTCAGCGCCGGCGCCCACAGCCGCGGCGCGCGCCAGCTTGCGACGACTGCGGTGGCCGCCGCCAGGAGTGCGATGGCGAGGAGCCATCCGGCCCCCCCGATTCCGAACGCTCTGCCGGCCGCCAGTCCGGCAATCATCGGCAGCACCAGCCAGAGCAACGGCGCGCGATGTCCCAGGCTACGGTGGAGCATGAACCCAGGATCGGCGGACGCGGCTGTCCGAAGGAATGCCGGGATCCACCCGGTTTTGGGGTAGTCGGAAGGTCCCAAACGCCGGGGATGGCAGTCGAGAGCCCCCCGTACCAAAAAGGTTTTGGGACCGGCTCGAAGAAACGTCGGTTGTCGTAGCCCTGCGCGTGAGCGCAGGGACGGCCTCCCATCCCGCTGCTCACGCAGCGGGCTACAATCGAGCTGTTTCTTAGGAGGCAATGAAAATGCCTTTTCATTCCGGCCGATTAGCGAAGATTAGCGCGCTCCAGCATGTCTTCCGCTGACCAAGCCGATTTTTTCTGCGCCGATCCGCTCGCCCCGCCGTTGACCGCACCGGCGACGAGGCCGACGCATCAACCGCTCGCCGCGCGGATGCGCCCGCGCCGGCTCAGCGAAGTGGTGGGGCAGGAGCACATCCTCAAGACCGGCAGCCTCCTGCCGCGGCTCGTCGCCCAAAACCGCTTTGGCTCGCTTCTCTTCTACGGCCCGCCCGGGTGTGGCAAGACCAGCATCGCCGAGGCGATCGCGAACGAAACCAAGAGCCGCTTCGTCCGCGTCAACGCCGTGATGTCCAACGTGGCGGAGCTGCGCGAGATTCTTGGCGCTGCCCGCCGCCGCCCCGAGACGTCGACGATCCTGTTCATCGACGAGTTGCACCGTTTCAACAAGTCGCAGCAGGATCTGCTGCTGCCCGATGTCGAGGAGGGCAGCGTGCGGCTCATTGGCGCGACCACGCACAACCCGGGCTTCTACGTCAACCCGCCGCTCCTTTCGCGCAGCCATCTGTTCCGGCTGGAGCCGCTCGCCCCGGCCGCGGTGACCGGGGTGCTGAAGCAGGCGCTCATTGACGTCGAGCGCGGGCTCGGGGCGCGGCGCGTCACGGCCGACGATCGGCTCCTCGCCGATCTGGCCGTGTTGTGCGATGGCGATCTCCGGCGCGCGCTCAACGCCCTGGAGGTGCTCGTGCTCGGCCTGCCCGAAGCCGCGGCCATCACGACGGCGGAACTCGAGGTCTTCGCGCGCGAGCGGCGGATCCGTTACGATGCCGACGAGGACGAGCACTACGACACGATTTCCGCCTTCATCAAGAGCTGCCGCGGAAGCGATCCCGATGCGGCGATGTACTGGCTCGCCAAGATGCTCGCCGGGGGCGAGGACCCGCGCTTCATCGCGCGGCGACTCGTGATTCTCGCGAGCGAGGACGTCGGGCTCGCCGATCCGCAGGCGCTCCCGCTGACGGTCGCGGCGCATCATGCGTGCGATTTCGTCGGCTTGCCTGAGGCCGAGCTCACCCTGGCGCACGCCACGCTCTACATCGCGACCGCGCCGAAAAGCAACTCGGCCACGCTCGCGCTGGGCGAGGCCCACCGGGTGTTGAAGGAGCAGCCGGTGCAGACGATCCCTTCCGCGCTGCGCAGCAAGACCGGACAGGCGAACAAGCGCATGGGCCAGGGGCAGGGCTACGACTACTCGCACGATTTCCCCGAGAATATTTCCGGCCAGGATTATCTTGAGAAACCGCTTGCCCTCTACATGCCGAAGCCGGTCGGTTGGGAGGCAAAGATCGCCGACCGGCTGGCGCGGTGGCGGGAGTTGAAGGCGCAGATCAGAAGGAGCTGCTGAGTCTTGCCTCGCTCCGGACTCGCCCTGCCTCTGCAGTTCTTTGCCTTCTCGCCGGGCCTTGGATGGCGGAGGCAATGTAAAAACCGAACATCATCTCCATCATCGCCGACGATTTGGGCGATGGCGATCTGGTCAACTACGGCCAGGGGCGCATCAGTTCCCCGTTGATCAACGCCGCGTTCTCGAACAAGGTAGGCACGAAGAAGTGCAGGTTTCGGTCGGGAAAACCCGACGTCAAGAAGTCCAATTTTCATTTATGGATCACTGCCACCAGACCCGCCGCGAATTTATCCGCGACACCGCGCTCGCCACGGCCAGCCTCGCCGCCGGTTTACCGGCCGCGACGGCGGGCTCACCGGTCGAATCTGACGCTAATCGTGCTGCCGCAGCCAAGACGCGCGGCTACAATCCGAACATGGAGTATCGCCGGCTCGGCAAGACCGGCCTTTGGGTCTCCGCGATCGGGTTTGGCGGCCATAGCTGGTCCACGGCGTGTATCCCCACGGCCGGAGGCGCGAAACGCAAGGTGAGCGTCGACGAGGCCGTCGAGATGATCCGCGCCGGCTTGGACATGGGCGTCAACTTCCTGGATTCATGCACTCCGCTGGAAGAATCCTCGACGCCGGGCGAAGTGCTTCGGCGCCTCCAGGCTCGCGATCGCGTTTTCGTTTCCATCCGCGTAACCCACAAGATGAAGGGCCGGAAGGAGGACCGCGACGAGATCTACCGGTGGACCGACGATCGCCTGCGGCTTTGGCAGACTGACTGCGCCGACCTTTGCCTCCTGTGCAACTCGGAGAACGACACGCCGCAGTCCGGTTATTGGGACATGTCCTACTCGATCGAGGCGCTGGAAAAGCTCAAGCAGCAGGGGAAGATTCGTTATACCGGCTTCGGCTGCCATTTCACGCCCGAGCTTTTCCTGGAGGCGATTGAGAAGTTCGGCGACTACTTCGACGTGTGCTCCATGCCCTACAACGTGCGGCATCGGGCGGCGGAAACGGTGTTCCCGGCCGCCAAGAAAAAAGACATGGGCACGGTCACGATCAAGCCCTTCGCCCGTGGTTCGCTGCTGAAGGGGCGCGATTTGACGAACGCCGATGCGGGGCTGGCCCGCGATCTGATTTCCTTTGTGCTGGAGAATCCGCAGGCGGACATTTGCACCTGCGGGGTGGATTCGATTGGGCAGGTGAAGGAAAACTTCAGCGCCGCGCGAACCAGGCTCACGCCCGCTGGACGCCAGCGGCTGAAAATCGCCGCTGTCACGCCCTGCCCGGGCCACCGTTGGCTCGAACAGGACTGGCAGTGCGCTTGATCGGACTCATGCGTTGAAGAGGTGGGCTGTGCGACTACGGATTGGAAATCCGATTCTCAGCGGGAGGGGTTTAGCAGTTGCCGCACGAACGCCATAAGCTCCGCGCACACTCGTGTCTGCACATCGGGGTAGCCGAGAATCAGCGGTGCTAACTTCGCCCAACTCAACTCGAACGTGTAGACGTGCCGGAACACGTGGCGGAAGGCGAGGTAGTCGTCCAGTTGATCGCGCAGTGCCGTCGAAATCACCGCCGTCCTTCGTGCTCCGGGCGCCGCCATCCGGTCGAGCAGGTCGCGATGCCACGCTTCGCCGCGCACCGGATCACCATCGGCCTCCACCGCGATGCGTTTGAAGATGTTTTCCACGCCGGTGTAGAACGAGTGCAGCAGCATCGCAAGCGCGGATAGCTCGATGGCTGTGGGCTCCCGCTCGTGGCACGCGTCGATCAGTTCTTTGTGCGCCGCCAGCAACTGACCCAGTTGTCTCAGCTCGAACTCGATCTTGTCCCGCATTTCACCCGATCCGCACCAGCGGCTCCTTCTCTCGGAGAAACCGGGCGAATGGCGTCGCGGCATCGAGATCGACTAGATCCACCGGGCAGCCGACGCGTCGCATCACGCG
Source organism: Opitutaceae bacterium (assembly GCA_044344465.1). Taxonomy (GTDB): domain Bacteria; phylum Verrucomicrobiota; class Verrucomicrobiia; order Opitutales; family Opitutaceae; genus ER46. The sequence continues at coordinate 11,981 of JBIJCX010000115.1, read as the reverse complement.
CCCCAGTGTCCGGTAGAACACTTGCGGCGGCAGCCCTGCCACGGCGAGGTCCAAATCCGCTCCGGCGGCCACGCTTGCACCGCGGGCTGCCGACCCGAAAAGATACACCTCGCGCGCGCCGGCCGTTTTCAGCTCGGCGACTGCGGGCTCCAGCAGTCGGCGGGTATCCTCGCGAATCATGGTCAGCAACGATGCCCGGTGTCTGCCTCGGCGCAACCTCGAAACCGGGAGGCGCACTGACAAAAACGAACCACGGGGTCAGGTTGCGGAAAAACGAACCACGGAAACGTAAAACGAACCACGGGGTCAGGTTGCGGAATGTGACATTGGGCTTTTCGGAACGGCCTCACGCCCGGTGGACGCCAGCGGCTGAAGATCGCCGCCGTCACGCCCTGTCCGGGCCACCGGTGGCTCGAGCAGGACTGGCAGTGCGCGTCTTGACCATGGTGTAGATGACACGCGCCAGTTTGTGGGCGGCGGCGGTGACGGCGCCGACCGGACCGCCCGTTCCGATCCGGTTCAGTCCTTTTTCTTTTTTATCTTCTTCTTTGCCTCACCGGCCGGCCCGGGGGCGATCTGCGGTTTCGCCTCCGGCTGGGCGGCCAAGACGGCGCGCATGCGCCCAACCACGTCCGGTTGCTCGCCGGCGAGATTCCTGGTTTCGAGCGGATCGGCGACGTAATCGTAGAGTTCGAGTTCGGCGGTGGCGGGGGCGGCGCCGGGTTTCTTCCACTCGACGAGGCGATGGCGATCGGTGCGCACGGAGCGTCCGAGAATCGCCCCGTCACCGGGACGCGTGCGCGGATAGACCTGGAAGACCGCCTCCTTGGTGGTCGCGGCGGGATTGCGGATCACGGCTGCGAAGCTTCGGCCGTCGAGCTGCTGCGCCCCGGCCGGCGCGGGCAGGCCCGCGAGTTCGGCCAGCGTGGGATACAGGTCGACGGTCTCGACGAGCGCACGGCTGCTCGAACCGGCGCGGCCTTGGCGCGGATCGATCACGAGGAGCGGAATCCGGGTGGCCTCCTCATAGTTCGAGTGCTTGCACCACTGGCCGTGATCGCCGAGGTGCCAGCCGTGGTCGCCCCAGAGGACGACAATTGTGTTGGCCGACAGCGCGAGGCGGTCGAGTGCGTCGAGCACCTTGCCGACCTGGGCGTCCATGTAACTCGTCGCTGCGTGATACCCGTGGATGAGTTCGCGCTGGGTGGCCTCGCTCAACGGTCCGGCCCCCGGAATGCCGGCGTAGGCGCGCAATTCGCCCCAGGAGGTCGGCGCGTAGCTCGGGGCGCCGACCGGCGCGGTCTGCACGGGCGCGAGCTGCAGCCGGGCGCGATCGTAGAGATCCCAATACTTGCGCGGCGCGGCGAACGGGAGGTGCGGCTTGACGAAGCCGACGGCGAGGAAGAGCGGCTGGCCGGGGTTCTTCTTCGCGGCCTGCAGGCGTCTGATGGCCTCCTCGGCGACCTGGCCGTCCGGATACGCGTTGTCGGGGGCATCGGCGATTTCGACGGCCGGTCCGTTGGCGTTGGCGGGGCGATAACCCTTGTCGCCCGGTTCGCCCTTGGCGATGGCCGGCCCGGTCTGGCTGGCCATGCTCGCCTCCTTGATCGCAAGTGCCGCCTTCGTGATGTAGGTCCCGGTGCCGGATGTCCAATGCGGCACGCTCCAGGACGCGGCGTCCTCGAAGTTGCCATGCCCGCGGTGGAAGATCTTGCCCATGCTCTCGGTGCGCCAGCCGTGGTGCCGGAAGTATTGGGCGAGGGTGATGGCGTTGGGTGTGGCGACGCGGAAATTCGTCGGCAGATCGTAGATGCCGGTGGAAGTCGGGCGCAGGCCGGTCATCAGCGAATTGCGCGAAGGGGAGCAGACCGCCTGGTTGCAATAAGCGCGGTCGAAGCGCGTACCGCGGGCGGCGAGGCGATCCATGTGCGGGGTCTTGCTCACGGGATCACCGTAGCAGCCGAGCAGCGGCTTGAGATCGTCCACGCAGATGAGCAGGACGTTGGGGCGGGCGGAGTCGGCGGCGCGTAGCAGCGAGGAAACCAAGAGGGCCAGAACACCGAGGCGGAGGAGGAGGATTTTCATGGAAAGCGGGACGATGTCCCGGGCGAGGAAAGCAGGGGCGGCCGGTGTCGGCATGGGAACGCTCTCGCGATCCCGTACGGGCAAAGGCCAGTGAGATTCCGCGGGCAAGCTGGACTCACAGTCAAGCGGACGTTTCCTCGCGGGATGGTCCGGGGCGGCGCCGGTTCGCGTGGCCCGTCCCAAGCCGGCACGCCCTCACGATTTCGCCGCCGACGGAATCTTCACGTGGGCCGGATCGCTCAGATAGTTTGGCGAGAACGAACCACGGGGTCAGGAGAACGAACCACGGGGTCAGGTTGCCCCCGTCGACCCTTCCCGGTTATGTTTGGTAGGCTGCTCCACCTTGACCTCGCTGGCGACGGCCACACGCTGACGTGCTTGCTCGCGGATCGGGTTTTCCCACTGATCTGGGAGCGGAGATTATGCCCATGCGCTATCTACCCCTTGCCCTGATGCTCACGCTTTCCCCGGCATTGGCCCAACTGCGGCCGGGAGACCCGGCGTCGGTCGGGATGTCCCGATCCCGGCTCGACCGCACGAGCGAGATGCTGCAAGCGGAAACTCGGGCGGGGCGGGTGACCGCGGCGTCGATCCTGGTGGCGCGGCGCGGGACGATCGTGCTGCACCAGGGGTTTGGCCGGCTTTCGTCCCAGCCGGGCGCGCCGGCGGTCGAGGCGGATTCGATCTATCAGGTCGCCTCGATTACCAAGCCGGTCACGGCCACTGCTCTCATGCGGCTGGTCGAACGGGGCAAGCTGACGCTGACCGAACCGGTGGCCAACTACCTGCCCGAGTTCAGCGGCGGAGAGCGCGGCCAGGTGCGGGTGATCGATCTGCTCAAGCACACCTCCGGACTGCCCGACATGCTGCCGGAAAACGTTGAACTGCGGCGGGCACATGCGCCGCTGAGCGAGTTCGTCAAACACGCCTGCCAAACTCCGTTGCTGTTCTCGCCGGGCTCGGCGTTTCTCTATCAAAGCATGGGCATTCTGCTCGCGGCGGAAATCGTCGAGCGACTCGCCGGGATGCCCCTGCCCGAATTCGAGCAACGGGAAATCTTCGAACCGCTGGGGATGAAGACCAGTGTGCTTGGCTTGGGCCGGCTGCGCATCGCCGATACGGTGCAAATGCAGGATGCCGGGGACTCCGACCCCAAGGATCGGGCGAGCTGGGGCGGCAACAGCGACTACTGGCGGAACATGGGGCACCCCTGGGGCGGCATGCACACGACCACCACCGACCTTGGGGTTTTGCTCCAGACCTTCCTCAACGGCGGCACTTATGCCGGCAAGCGTATCCTGAGCCCGGTGACGGTGACGGCGATGACCACCGATCAGAACGGTTCGTTGAACGCGCCGTGGGGCTTGGGCTGGGGGCTGGGGCGGTCCACCGCGTGGAGCAAGTTCGGCGACTTGGTGTCGCCACGCACCTTTGGCCATTCCGGCGCCTCCGGCACGGTGGCCTGGGCCGACCCGGAAACGCAGCTTGTCTGCGTGATTCTGACCAGCCGGCCATCGGCAATCGACAATGGTCGTTTGCTGCGTCTGGTCTCGAACACCGTGGCCGCGGCGATTGACCAATAGCGCGGATCCTCAGACCAAAGTCTCCGGCCGCAAACCCCGCTTGCGATTAGCGGATGAGCGGCCGGACGACCGGCGGCACGCGCAGGGTGATGGCGCGAAAATGGTCCTCGATCAGATGCTGGACCCACGCCTTCGAGAATTTCAGGTCCGAGAGAATCACATAGCACCCGTCGTCTCGGTCTTCGACCCGGTACGTGGCCGAAGAAAGCTCAAGGGCCTCGGCATCGCCGTGCAGGGTGATCTCCGCGGCAACTGATTTGGCCCGGGTGTCGAGGGAGAGCCACTTGATGCGTCCGTACCGCTTGACCATGGGTTCGAGCAGCATGAGCAGCGCCCGTTCGAGGGCGGCATCTTTTACTTTGGTCACGAGCGACATGATGACGGATGCGCGTTCGACCGGTGATTTCGTGCCCGGTTGCGCGCCGAGGACATTAATTGAGTGCGATGCCCTCCGTCAAATCCTGCTGAAATCTGCGGCAGCCCCGCTACCCGCTTGCGCAGCAGACCGTGGCAGTTAAGGTGGGGGGCATGAAAACTCTTACCGCTCTGCTGTTGACGCTCGGGGTTGTCTTGGTAGCCGCGGCCCAGACGCCGCCGCGGGCGAAAACTCCACCGGCGCCCGCTCCGGCCGGCAATGCGGCGCCCACGAAGGATGGCGCAAAAAAGGAAGAGCCGCCGGCCAAGATCGAGGGCATGGAGATCGCGCGTGGCGCCAAGGGTTTCCTCGGGCTGCAGGTCGTGGACGGAAAGTTCAAGCTGTCGTTCTACGATGCGAAGAAGAAGCCGATCGCGCCCGATGTCACCCGGGCCGCCTTGCGCTGGGATCCGAAAGGGACGACCGGCACCGAGCGCACCTTGCTCACGGCGGCGGGCGATGGCAAATCGCTGACGTCCGGCAAGGTCATCCGACCGCCGTACCTGTTCAGAATCTTCATGGCCCTGCAGAAGGATGATCCGGCGGCGGAGAGCGAGAATCTGGTCGTCGATTTCCGGCAGTGACGAAGTTTTGCCGGTTTTTGCTTTGCAAAAACCCGATTAGTTTTCCGCGTTAGGCGGAAAGCCAAACCATGACTGCATCCGTCTTGCCACCTTTCGATACCGTCGAGTCCGCGATCGCCGACATTGCCGCGGGCCGGCTGATCATCGTGACGGACGACGAACAGCGCGAAAACGAGGGCGATTTGATCATGGCGGCGTCGAAGGTGACGCCGGAGACGGTCAACATGATGATTCGCTACGGGAGCGGCATCGTTTGCGTGCCGACGGTCGAACACCAGCTCCGCCGGCTGGGGCTCGGACCGATGGTGGCGAGCAACCGCGAATCGCATCGCACCGATTTCACTGTCAGCGTCGATGCCGCGGAGGGCATCACCACGGGCATCAGCGCCTACGATCGGACGCGGACGATCCAGTTGCTGGCGAATCCGGCGACGCCGCCGGAACAACTCGTGCAGCCGGGCCATGTTTTTCCGTTGCGAGCCCGGCCGGGTGGGGTGCTGGAGCGGGCGGGGCACACGGAGGCGGCGGTCGATCTGGCCATGCTCGCGGGGCTTTCGCCCATGGGCGTGCTGTGCGAGCTCGTGAACGACGACGGGACGGTGCAGCGGCTGCCACAGCTCGTGGAGTTCAAGCAGAAGTTCGGGCTGAAGATGATCTCCATCGCCGCGTTGATCGAGTACCGCTCGCGGCGCGACCAGTTGGTCGAGCTCGTCACCGCCCAGCCGCTGGTCTCGGAGTTTGGCACCTTCACCGTGCATGTTTTTCGCAGCCGGCTCGACGGGCGGCATCATCTGGCGTTGACGATGGGTCCGCTCGGGCCCGAGCCGACGCTGGTGCGCGTGCATAGCGGAAACCTCTTGAGCGATGTGTTTCGGGCCCGTGGGATGGCCGGTCACCACGTGCTCACGGGTTCGCTGGGAGTCGTGGCCAAGGCGGGACGCGGCGTGGTGCTCTACATGGAGCCCGCCAATTCCTGTGACGTGCTCGTCCGCAGCCTCACGGCCCAACCGGGGGAGTCGCCGCCGGCAATGAGCTTTCGCGATTACGGCTTGGGCGCGCAGATCCTCGCTGCTCTCGGGCTCGGCAAGATCCGGCTGCTTTCGAACAGCACGCGCAAGGTGGTCGGCCTGGATGGCTACGGGCTTGAGATTGTCGAGCAGATGCCCGTTTAGTGCGTTACGGGCTGCGCCCGAAACGCCGGTTTTTCCGGCATGACGCCGGGAAAAAACGAGACAAAAAACAAGTTGCCGATGCTTGGGTTCGTCCGGCACATTGTCGGATTCCGCTGCTGCATTCCCACTCGATGACATGACCAAGGTGCTCCCACGACGCTCTCCAACGAAATTTTCCGCCGGCGCGGCGGAAAATCCATGGGGTTTTTGCGGAGCAAAAACCCAGCCATGAGTCTCGACGCTCCAGCACCGCGGCCGATTGACGGCGCGTCGGTTCGCCTTGGCATCGCCGCGGCGCGTTTTAACGAGACCCTCGTCGACGCCCTCCTCATGCGCGTGATGGCAGGATTGCGGGCCGGCGGCGTGCCGGACGCTGCCGTGACCCTGGTGCGCGTGCCGGGCTCGCATGAAGTCCCGTGGGCGGCGAAGGCCCTCGCGACGGGCGGACCTTGCGACTGCGTGATCGGTCTGGGCGTGCTGATCGCGGGCGATACGTCGCATCACGAAATGGTGGGGCAGAGCGTGTCGCAGGCCCTGCAGCAGGTGGCGCTCGAGACCGGCGTGCCGGTGATCAACGGGGTGCTGGTGGTGAACTCCGCCGCCCAGGCGCAGGAGCGCTGTGCGGGGGCAATCAACCGGGGTGCGGAATTCGCCGTCGCCGCGCTTGCCATGGCTGCGCTGAAACGGAGATTTTCACCATGAGCAAGGCCCAGTTTGCCCAACGGCGCGACGGACGCGTCGTCGCCGTCCAATATCTCTACGCGTGGAGCATCAACCCGCCAAAAAACCTGGTGGACGATTTGCGCGTGTTTTTCGAGAATTGCGAGCAGCCGCGGGAACACTACGCGTTTGGCGAGGAGTTGATTCACGGGCTCATCGAGCATGCGGTGGACATCGACGCCCGGATCAAGGGGCTGGCGCAGAATTGGGAGTTTGAGCGGATCGCGAAGATCGATCTCGCGATCCTGCGGGTGGCAATGTTCGAGATGATCTATCGCAAGGACATCCCGCCGGTGGTCTCGATCAACGAGGCGATCGATCTCTCGAAGGAGTTTTCCAACGCCGATTCGAAGCGCTTCATCAATGGCATCCTCGACCGGCTGAAGGATCAACTGGGCCGCGATGCCAGAAAAGCGGAGTGACCGGTTGAAGTAGCGAGTAGCGAGTAGCGAGCATGATGCGAAACGTTGCCTGAATCCGACTGGCTACCTGCCCCCGTTCCCCACTACCCGCTACTCACCACCCGTTCCCCACTACCCGCTACTCACTACTCGCTACTCGCTACTTTCGACATGTTTGGTCTGTTCAAGAAGTTCAAAGAAGGCTTTGCCAAGACCGTCTCGGTCATTGCGGCGAAGACGCACGGCCTGTTTGGTGGGCGCAAGATCGACGCCGCCTCGCTCGACGAGCTCGAGGAGGCGCTGTACACCGCGGACTTTGGCGTCGAGACGACCACGGAAATTCTCGCCGAGATCAAGCAGGCCTACGGCAAGGAAAAGGACCTGCGCGGTCAGGATGCGGCGGTGATTGGCGCGGCGGTTTTGAAGCGGGCACTGGCAGGCAGCGAGGGCGCACTGGATGGAGGGCCGACGCCCTCGTCGGCCATGCGCGGTGAGGGCACCGCGCCTCCAGCAACCGCCAAGAAACCCGTGGTCATCGCGATGATCGGCGTCAATGGTTCGGGCAAAACGACGACGGCGGCGAAGCTCGCGTGGAAGCTCAAGCAGGACGGCCGGACGGTCACGCTCGCGGCGTGCGACACCTTTCGCGCGGCGGCGATCGAGCAACTCAAGTCCTGGGCAACGCGGCTGGAGCTGGAAATCATCGCGAGTCACACCGGGGCGGACGCGGCGGCCGTGGCGTTCGATGCCTGGCAGGCGGCGAATTCGCGCGGGCGCGATTACCTGATTGTCGACACCGCGGGGCGATTGCACACGAAGGGCAACCTGATGGAGGAATTGGCGAAGATTCGCCGCGTGCTGCAGAAGAACGATCCGACGGCGCCGCAACATCGCTGGCTGGTCGTGGACGGATCGCTCGGCAGCAACTCGATCGAGCAGGCGCGCGTGTTTCATCAGAGCTTCGGACTCACGGGACTCGTGGTGACGAAACTCGACGGCACCAGCCGCGGCGGGGCGCTGGTGGGGATTTACCGGCAGTTGAAGATCCCGATCTATTTTCTCGGGCTCGGCGAGCAGCCGGAGGACTTGCAGCCGTTTAGCGTGGATAACTACGCGAAGGCCGTGTTCGGGCTGGAGGGGTAGGGAGTGCGAGGAAGGAGAAGAATTCCATTACTGGGCCGGACCAGTTCAGCCCGCCCGCCCCAACGTGCCCCCGGGCGCTACGCATGCGCATTCGCTTCGCTCTGTTTCCCACCGCTACGAACCCGCGAGTTTCAATCCTCATGACGCCTTTCCCGCTTCGACCGCCATTCCTGTCGCTGGCAGCCCTGATGGTGGCGCTGGCCGTTGCACCGTGGTTGAGGAGCGCAAACGACTCCGGCCGCACCGCCGCTGCGCCGGAATCATCGCCCGCGCCGGTTATGTTGCCGGCGGCTCATCGCGAAGCGGTGCGGCAGCGGAAGGTTCGCATCGCCGTTCAGCACGACGTCCATTCCCTCGTCGCGGCCGAGTTTCCGCGCCGTCATCCGGGCCAGAACTTGGCGTTCACGCGTTTTCGTGACGCGGTCTTCGCCTATGCCGACGAACCGGGCAGCCAGATTGACGCGATCTGGTGGGACATTTCCGGAATCCTCGTCGGGGCAACCTATCCCAGCGAGGTGCTGCCTCCCGTGGAGCTTCCGCAACTGAAGCAGTGGCTGGCGGAAGGCACCGACTGGGTGACGGAACTCGTGCAGGAATCCCGTCGGCGAAAGCTCGAAGTGTTCTGGAATCATCGGATCAGCGATGTCGATGGTCGGGCGGAAGGCGGGAAGGAAATGACCCGGCTGCATCCCTTGAAGGCGGCACATCCGGATTGGGTCACGAAGTCGTCCTTTTGGTGGCAGGGGATGTGGAACCTGGAAGCCGCCGGGTTGCGCGCGCACAAAGTCGCCATCATCCGTGAACTCGCGACGAAGTATGATTTCGATGGGTTCCAGATCGATTTCTCACGGCATATCCCGTGCCTGCCGGTGGGGCGTCAGTGGGAACTGCGGGATCACGTGACGCAATTCCTGCGCGCCACGCGCGAGGCCCTGCTCGAGGTCGCGCAGAAACGCGGCCGGCCGATCCTGCTCGCCGTCAAAATTCCCGAAACCCTGGCCGGCTGTCGCGCGGATGGATTCGATGTCGAAAGTTGGGCCCAACAGCGACTGGTCGACATCATGACCCTTGGCAGTCGGACGATGGACGTACACCTGGAGGAATTTCGTGCGGCGGTGGGGCCCGACATCCGCCTGCAGCCTTGTTTTGACGATCATCACACGACCGATGGCTACCACCATGCGCCCATCGAATATCTGCGGGGCGTGTTCACCAACCATTGGCAACGGGGCGCCGACAGCGTGGTGACGTTCAACTGGAGCTTCGCGCCGCCCGAGATCTCACACCCGCTGGGCATGACCATGGTGCCGGAGTCGCATCGCAGGGCGTATCATGAAGTCGGCGTCCTCAACAACCTGGCGCGGAAAAACAAGGCTTTCGCCGTGGAGCGGCGCAGCGGCTACCCTTGGGCGGACGGTTACTTCAATCGCAACGACACCGCCCCCTTGCCCGCGCAATTCTCCGTTCAGGTGCCCGAATATGAATTCAATGTCCAGGTGGGCGATTCGCCCCAAGCCCCGGTGCAGATCACCGTGCAGTGTGTTTTCTATGGAGCGGGCGCCGACGATGCCTTTGAAGTGCGGTGGAATGGGCGCCTCCTCAAGGTGGCGGCGCGGGATCCAAAATGGCAGGATCTTCAGATCTTCGCGCCCCTCCCACCGAGCAAATCAGGCAGCAACTGGGCGCTGGCGGGCAAGGTGAGCCCGGAGCGGAAGCTGCTCCGCCTCGACTTCGCCGTGCCGGTCGACGTGCTGCGCCAGGGACGCAACGCGGTTTCCGTGCGCGCCGGGGCCGGAACCCTGTCCCGGACAACTCACCCGAGTCTCGAAAAACTCGAGGCGCATTTGAACTACGACTGACGATTCGGCCGGCCGGGGAGGAGCCCGGGAGCGGGTTTTGACGGACCCAACGTGTCAGGAAAAATGACATCTGAAATCTTCTCGGAAATCCCGCCGCGCGCCCCAGCATGGGGAGAGTCGGTGTAACCACGGCTTCGGAAACCAAGCATACCGGCGCCGCAATCTCCCGTATCCCTATCCCCACCATGAAAACCATGTTTTCGCCATCACGCGCCCGGCGTTGCGCTGGAACCCTTCCGTGCTTCACTCGCTTTCTCCGCTGCGGCCCTGGCGTAATCATCCTCGCCCTCCTGGGGTCGAGTCTGCCGGCGCTTCGAGCCCAATCGCCGGCGGGCAGGACCGAAAGACCGGCCGCAACGGGAAGCATCGCGGGCAGGGTGCAAAACCAGGCCACCGGCAAGTACCTGAACAGCGCGCGCGTTGCGATCAAGGGCACGACCCACCTCACCCTGACCGACGAAACCGGGAACTACCGGCTGAACAATGTGCCGCCCGGGCCGGTCGTGCTCGAAGTTTTCTACACCGGCCTGGATGGGCAGGAGATCAGTCTCCAGGTCGCGGCGGGCCAGAGTCTCCAGCAGGATGTCAGCCTGACGAGCGTGGCGCGCTATGGGGACACCAGCGGCATCGTGAAGCTCGATTCCTTTGTCGTCGCGAGTTCGCGCGAGGTCGATGCCAGCGCCATTGCCATCAATGAACAGCGCTTTGCGCCCAACATCAAAAATGTCGTGGCGACCGACGCGTTCGGCGATCTCGCCGGAGGCAACGTCGGCGAGTTTCTAAAGTTCCTGCCGGGGGTGCTCGCCGCCGATCCCGGTTCCGCCGGCGCAGCCGAAGTCGGTGAAATTTCCCTGCGCGGCTTGAAGAGCAGTCTGACCGTGTTCTCGAGCGACGGGGCCCAGTTGGCGAACGCTCACTCGGAAGGCAACTCACGGACGTTTCAGCTCAATCAGGTTTCGATCAACAACATCGCTCGCATCGAGGTGACCAAAGTTCCGACGCCCGCCAATCCCGCGGACTCGATGGCCGGTGCGGTGAACATGGTCAGCCGAAGTGCGTTCGAGAAAAACGGATCCGAATTTCAATATCGGGTCAGTCTTTCCAGCAACACCCGGTACTTCGATTTCAGCAAGACGCCGGATGCGCTCGATCCGACGAAGCGTACCTACAAGACCTATCCGGGCTTCGATTTTGCCTATACGCTGCCGTTGACCAAGAATTTCGGCATTGTCGTCGCCGGGCTGCACTCGACGCTGCTTTACCCCACCGATGCCATCCGCCGCAACTTCGCGACGTCCGGAACCGGCACCAATGCGTCGTTCAGCAAGCCGTACTTCCAGAGTTCCCAAATAATCGATACCCTCAACCGCTCCGATCGCAATTCGCTGAGCCTGAAGGCCGACTGGCGGGTGGCTCCGAATTCCGTCCTGTCGTTCGGGATCCAATCAAATTATTACTCCAACGACATCGCCTCGTACACGATAACGCAGAATGTCGGCAACAATGCGACGCCCACGGTGGCCGGCGGGACCGGCTTCAGCTACGGCGACGATTTCACCACGGGGGCCACCGGGCGTGGATCCATGAACTTGGGCGGCACGTTTCGAAAAACACAGGCGACGACGAGCGCGGCCAACGTGCTCTATCGCTATAACGACGGTAACTGGAAGATCGAAGGCGGGGTCAGCAAATCGTATTCCCGTCACTGGTGGCGCGATGTCTCGGAGGACTTCTTCTCCAGCGTGACGATCGCCGGCCGCAACCCCGTCCGCGTGGCCTTCGCGGGCATCAGTGTCGAAGGCGGACCCGCCAAGATTCAGGTGTTCGACAACACCAATCGAGAGGTGGACGTGCTCAATGGCAGCAACTATATCATTACCGGCGCCGCGTCTGCGCCCCGTGAGGTGCGCGACGAAATGGGTGTTTTGAACCTGAGCGTGCGCCGGAACCTCGCCTTTCTGGCTTTCCCGGCCTCGATCCAAATCGGTGGTTTGCAGCAGGAGCAGGAGCGCGACAGCC
>JBIJCX010000403.1:0-7133 GCA_044344465.1 Opitutaceae bacterium | reverse complement strand
ATGCCGCACGAGCGCCTCGCGCACGCGGTCGAGCAGCATCACGAATTGCGAGAAAATGACGACCTTGTGGCCGCTGCTCACGACCTCGGTGAGTTTCTCGATCAGCAGGTTGATCTTGCCCGAGTCCGTCAGTGGCGCCTTCAGCCAGGGCAGCATGTCGGGATCGCAGCAGGTCTGGCGCAGCCGCGTGAGCAAGGCGAGAAAGCCGAACGATTTCTCGCGCATCGCCGTCCCGACGTCGTCGCCGAGACGCTCAAGGCCCTCGCTGCAGATGCGGGCATATTCGGCGCGCTGCACGTCGGTCAGCGGGCAGATGAGATCCATCTCGACCTTGGGCGGGAGTTCCTGGGCGACTTCGTTCTTGGTGCGGCGCAGGATGAACGGCGCGAGCTGGGTGCGCAGCCGGCTGAGCGTGCCAGTCCGGTCGGCGTTGAGCGCGGCCTCAAAGGTGGCCCGGGAACCGAGCAAGCCGGGCAGCAGAAAACGGAAGATGCTCCACAAATCGAGCTGGCGGTTCTCCAGCGGCGTGCCGGTCAGCACGATCCGGTGCCTCGCCCGCACCGCGAAACAGGTCTGCGTGATCTTGGCATCGGGGTTCTTGATGAACTGCCCTTCGTCGAGGACGGCATAGCCGAAGCCGACGCCATCGAGCCGGGACCGGTGCTTCCGGAGCTGGGTGTAACTTGCGAGCCAGATGACCGCCCGCTTGTCCTGCGTGAAATCATGACCGGTCTTGAGCACATCGACCGCGAGCGAGGGGAAGAACTTGGCAATCTCCTCGCGCCACACCGGCACCACACTCGCCGGACAAACGATCAACGTCGGTCTGTCGGCAATCGGTCGCGCCGCCAGCAACGCGAGCACCTGGAGCGTTTTGCCCAGGCCCATTTCATCCGCGAGCAAACCGTGGCAGCCAACATCGCACAGGTGATGCATCCACTCGACCCCGCGCCGCTGGTAAGGTCGCAACAGGTCCGGCAGCATTGGCGGTGCCAGGGGCGGCGCCAGCACGCTCTGCCGCCACGCCTCAATCTCCGGCGACAGCGTCAGCTTGAGCCGCGGGTCGCTGAACAGGGAGAAGATCAGATACGGTGACAGGGCCGTGTCGACGGCGGCCGCACCCTGCGTCTCCTCGACGTTCTTCTGCCACAGGGTGAAGCTGGCCCATTTTTCCGCCGGCAGGGCGACAATTCCGAGGCTCGGCAGGATCACCGGCTGGCCGCCCCGCTTGAGCAACGCGTTGACCTCCGAATCCGTGAGCATCCGCTCGCCCGCGCGGAAAATCCACCGGAGATTCAACGTCGCCCCTTCCGGGCCGCCACCCGCCGCGCTGCCGCCACCCAGCCCAGACCGCTCCGCCACCGCCTCGATTTCGACGACGCGCGTCCCCTTGAGCAGATTGGCCGACTTGTCGTCCAACTCGATCGCAAACAACCGCCGCCAGGCCGGCAGCACGGTTTTCAGGAAATTCGGAATCTCGACCAGCGACTCCATCAGGTAAACGCCGGTCTCCTGCTGGTAGTGAAAGTGAGCCTTGCGGGCATACGCGGCGAGACCGATGAGCTTGGCCCGCTCGCCCGACGACACGTGCCCGTTGCCATTCGCATGGGCGTCCGGACCCAGCGCCGGGTGCTTGGTTTTCCGGTCCGTCTCGAGCCAGGCGGCCTGGAAGGTCAGCCCGGTGGTCTTGGTCTTGAAAACGAGCACCAACGTGCGCGAGGGTCCAGTCGGCGCCGCAGCGCCCGCACCCGCCACCGGAGTCGCGGCCCCGCGGTCCGGGCCATGGCCGTTGTCCAGACCGTGGCCATTCGCCGTTAAGGCGCCTTTGGTTGCCCCATGGGCAAAGCCGTTGCCCCGGGAAACGGGAGTCGCAACCCCGTTGCCATTGGCCGTGCGCGGCGGTTCACCCGGCAGCGGCGAAATCTCATCGGCGACCAGTTCTTCGATTTCATGAAGGCCCGCGACCGCCAGCGCCCGGGCCAGCTCCCGATCGGTCGAGGACGAGCGCACCGTCAGCCCCTCCGCCATCCATTCGATAACCGCATATTCGTCCCGCTTATCGACCCGGCGGTGCACAATGGCATCCCGGTCGGTCAATTCGAGCTCCCGAACCTCTCCGTCGCGATAGATCTGCCGCCCGCGCTCCAATTCGCCGGCCGTGAAGGCCACCGCCCAGTCATTCTCGAGCTGGCTGAACCAGAATTCCAGGGAATGAGGAGTGTAGACGCGCTTGGGACCGTGGGGCTGCATCACGCTAAAAACGGCGAACGTAGAATTCACCGGACGGTGTGCAATCTCTATTTTGCCAAAAAACGCGTAGGCTGCGGTTCAGTTCGATCGATGTGGAAATTAGCTGTTAGGCGCGTTTGTCCCGGTGCATCGCCGCGGGCGCCGCCTGCCAAAAGCGAACCAGCCCAAACGCGGATCGGGCGGAAACCAAAGGGTGGGCCGTGCACTCCGGGCGCGGCCTCGGCCCCGTCCTTCGTCCCGGCCGCGCGCGGAGCGCCCGGCCACCATCCAACTCAAGAAACAGCTTCGTTGTAGCCCGCCGCGTGAGCGGCGGGAGTGCGGGAGGTCCCTGCGCTCACGCGCAGGGCTACAAAGCCCGATGTTTCTTCCCGTCCGGTGCAGAGCCCTTTTGCGGTTGGGGCTGCATCGTTACGGCCTAGTCCGGCCGAGTTTACCCAATTCTTCGCGAATGACGCCGAGCGTGCGGGCGACCGCGCCCACATTGTCGCGCCGCCATTGTCCGGCGGCGGCAGCCAGCGCCTCCCTTTGCGCCGGTTCGTGCAGCAACGCCGCGGCCTTGACTGACAGCGCCTCCGCATCCGCCACCTCGCACGCCGCTCCGCGCGCGACGAGGTCCGCGGCCAGCAGTCGAAAATTGCCCATCCCCGGGCCAAACACGATCGGTTTCTCCAATGCCGCCGCTTCGACGGGCGTCTGGCCTTCCGCATGCGGCGGCAGGCTCTTGCCCACAAACACAAGATCCGCGATTTGGGTGAGAGCGCGCAATTCGCCGGTCGTATCACCCACCGCCACATCGACTTCTCCCGGCGCCGCCCCGCGCGAACGAAAATGATAGCGCAACCCGGCGCCGCGCAACAGCCGCTCAACCTCCGCCCGGCGTTCCGCGTGCCGCGGCACCAGCAGGAGCGAACAGCCCAGCCCACGCGCGCGCACCCGTCGCAGTGCTCCGACCAACGCCTCCTCCTCGCCCGCCCACGTGGACGACCCGAGCAGCACGAGTCCGGCGGGCAGCCCCAACTCACGGCGCAGCTGCGCCCGCCCAGCCTCGGACAGCAGCGGAATCTGCACATCCAGCTTGATGTTTCCCGTCGTCAGGATCCGATCCGGAGACAGGCCCAACTCGCGAAACCGCGTTGCATCCTCGGCCGAACCAGGAAGCAGGCGCGTCACCCCGCCCAGCACCAGCCGGGCAACCGGGGAAAATCGCTTCAGACGGGCGTAGCTGCGATCTGACATCCGCGCGTTGATGCTGAGCACCGGCACGCCCCGCTTCGCCGCTTGCTGCAGGTGCTCCGGCCACCGCTCACCTTCGGTCAGAATCACGAGATCGGGCGAAATCCGGCGCCACGCCCGCGCGGAAAACGGCCACCAGTCGATGGGAAAGTAACCGAGGCCAATCGTAAGCCCACGATACCGGTCATTGGCCAGGCGGTAGCCGGTGCTCGTGGTCGTGGTGAGATAGACCTCCACCCCATCCTCCCGCAGCGCCTGCAAGACCGGTCCGATCGCGAACATTTCGCCGACGCTCACCGCCTGCAGCCAGATCCGCTTCGTTCCCGCCGGCTTCCTGGGCAGCCAGGGATGCCCGCCGAATCGGTGCCCAAAATGCGATCGGTAGCCGCCGCGCCGCCGCATCCGACGCCAGTACGCCGGCGCCAGCACCAGCAGGGCCGGAATAAAAAAAAGCCGGTAAAGCCAGAGCATCATTTTTCAGCGCTGACGGTGAAATCGCCGTCCGCACGGCCGACTCGTCGAGTGATAGGCATGATTTAGTTAGCAGCGGGGCAAAGCCCCGGCGCAAGCGCACCTTTTTGCTTTTCCCGGCGACTTAATGAAACAGTTTCTCTTTTCCATGCGCTTGCTCCCCCGCTTCGCCCTCCCAGCATTTCTGTTCCTCGCGGTCGCCCTGGGCGCCGCCATCCCGTTTCCTCAGGTCGGAAGCGACCTCAAACCCGATCCCGCGGCGCGCTTCGGCACGCTGCCCAATGGCCTGCGTTACGTCGTCCGCCCGAACAAGGAACCAAAGGACCGCGCCTCGCTGCGCCTGCTCGTGGAGGCCGGCTCGCTCCACGAAACCGACGACCAGCGCGGTCTCGCCCATTACCTCGAGCACCTCGCGTTTGCCGGCAGTGAACACTATCCGCCCGGCACGCTCGTCGAGTTCTTCCAGCGCATGGGCATGAGCTTCGGCGGCGACACCAACGCGAGCACCGGCTATGATCGCACCCTCTATCTCCTCGAACTCCCCGACACGAAGCCAGCCACCCTTGCCGAGGGCCTGCGCGTCTTCGGCGACTATGCCGGCGGCCTCCTGCTGGAGCCCGCCTCGGTTGAAAAGGAGCGCGCCATCATCCTCAGCGAGATGCGCACCAGCGATTCGGTCGGCCGCCGCACGCAACGCGCGACCACCGGTTTCCTGCTTGCCGGCACGCGCTTTCCCGAACGCGAACCGATTGGGATCACGTCCGTGATCGAGCAGGCGCCGCGGGATCGCTTCCTCGCCTTCTGGAAAACCTGGTATCGCCCCGACTTGATGTCGGTCGTCGTCGTGGGCGACATCGATCCGGTCGCCGTCGAGCAACAGATCGTCGCCGCCTTCGCGAAACTCACCGCGGAGGGTCCGGCCCCCGCGAAACCCGATCTCGGCCGGCTCAATCCCGCCCAGGGCGTGCGCACCCTCCACCACCACGAGCCCGAGGCGCCGGCCACCAGCGTCATGATCGCCACCGTGTCGCCCCATATCGCGGAACGCGATACCGCCGCCAACCGCGTGAAAGACGTTCCGCGGAATCTCGCGCACGCCATCATCAGCCGCCGCCTTTCGATCCTCGCGAAAAAAGAAAACGCCCCGTTCAGCAGCGGCGGTGCCGGCGCGTGGGAGGAATACAAATTCTACCGGCAGTCCGCCCTCGGGCTCACCTGCAAAGCCGCGCAGTGGTCCGCCGCCCTCGGCGTCGCCGATCAGGAACTCCGCCGCGCCCTCGAACACGGTTTTCAGCCCGCCGAACTCAAGGAAATCGTCGCCCGCCAAATCAACGGCCTCGAGCAGGCGGTCAAGACCGCCGCCACCCGCCCCTCCGAGGCGCTGGCCGGCGAGATCGCGCAAAGCCTGCTCGATCGCGACGTGTTCACCTCGCCCGAGGACGACCTGGCGCTGTTCAAGCCGGTGCTCGAAAAAGCCACGGTCGAGGACTGCCTCACCGCCTTGCGCACCGCGTGGTCGGCCCCGCACCGCCTCGTGCTCGTGACCGGCAACGCGAACCCGGGGACCGACGCCGGCGCCGTCATTGCGAGCACCTATGAAAAATCCCGCGCGGTCGCCGTCACCCCGCCCGAGGCGATCGCCGACGCGAAATGGGCCTACACCGATTTTGGCCCGCCCGGGAAAGTTGTCCGGCGCGAGCACGTCGCCGACCTCGATCTCACGCTGCTCACATTCGAGAACGGCGTGCGGCTCAACCTGAAAAAAACGGACTTCGAGGCCAACCGCATCCGGGTGAGCGTGCGGGTCGGGACGGGCCAGCTGACCGAACCCCGCGACCAGCCCGGCCTCGCCTCGTTCACGAACCAGACGTTTACCGCCGGCGGGCTCGGCCGGCACAGCGCCGACGATCTCCGCCGCATTCTCGCGGGCCGGACGGTTGGCGCCGGTTTTGGCGCCGGCGGCGACGCCTTTGTCTTGGGCGGCGGGACCAACCGCGAGGATCTGCTCCTCGAACTCCAACTCATCACCGCGCACGTCACCGATCCCGGCTACCGCCCCGAAGCCGCGCGGCAGGCGGCCAAGTCGATCGAACAGATGTATCTTAGTTTTGAACACACCGCGGGCGGCCCCTTCACCCTCGAGGTCCCGCGCCTCCTCGCCAGCGGCGATCACCGTTTCGGCCTGCCGCCCAAGGACGAGATGCTCCGGCGCAACCTGGACGAAGTGAAGGCCTGGGTCGGCCCGCAACTCGCCCGCGGCGCCCTCGAGATCGCCCTCGTGGGCGACCTCGATGTCGAGGCCACGATCGCCGCCGTGGCACGAACCCTCGGAGCCCTGCCCCCGCGCGTCGCCCGGCCCGCCCACGACGACTTGCGCCACGTCAGGTTTCCCGCGGAACCCCTCGTGAGGGATTACACCATTGCCTCCGAAATACCCAAGGGCGCGATCCGCGCCTTCTGGCCCACCACCGACGGGTTCGAGTCCCGTCCATCCCGCCAAATTTCCCCTCTGAGAGGGAGGTTTGGGAAGCTAGGTTGCCAGTTGTCGTGGCAACCTAAGCATGAAACGAACAGAGTTTGCCGTCAGCCGGTTTGAAAATCGGAATGGTTCCCCATCGTGGCGAGTGGCCGGATGGCTCCATGGCCTTCGCATTAGAAAGAATTTTAAGACACAGGAAGAAGCGGCGGCGGAAAAGGCCACGCTTGAGGTCAATGCCGCGCAATTTGCCGCCGGCATTCGTTCGACGGCTACGTTTCTGACTGACGACCAGCTTCGCGAGGCTGAGGCCGGGTTTCGTCGGATCAAGGCGGCCCCCCGCTCGCTTACGTTCTATCTCGACTACGCGTTAACCAACTTTCGCGAGCCCGAGCACGAAAAGCCGGTTGCCGACGCGGTTAAGGAATATTTTGCGGCCAAAAAGCTGGAAAACGAGCGGACGCTCCTCTCTCTGCGCCAGCTCCGGTCCATCGAAAACGAGCTGGGCATCTTCCTTCGCCACTTTCCCAAGGGCACGGTCTCGCAGTTTACCCCTGCACGTCTCTTGACCTACCTTGAGAGGGGGAAGCCCGGCCTCAAAACCTACAACAACCGCCGGGGTCTCATCCCCACCTTCTTCAAATTTGCCTTTCAGAAGGACTGGATCGTCACGAATCCGGTGGAAAAAACACCGCACCATCGG
>JBIJCX010000402.1:0-7140 GCA_044344465.1 Opitutaceae bacterium | reverse complement strand
TACGAAATTGACGGCAAACACCGGAAAATGAACGGTGCACGATTTTCGCTCTTGTTTAAAGCTTTGCGGCCGTTATGAGAATGCTGAGTAAGTGATGAAAGCCAGAAGTCCCATCGGTCCGTTATTCCGGCTAGAGATGCTGGAAACACGAACTCTCTTAGCCGGAGACGCAGCTGCAATTGTTTCCTCTGGGGCATACCTTTCGAACTTCGGTTCAGACCCGACCAGTTCGCAAATCACAATTGCAGGACTAAACGGTGGCCAACTGACCATCGATGCCAACCTCCTCCCTGCCTCCGTCAAGGATCTCAAGATTAGTGGCTTTAAGAATGTCACGATCAGCGGTTCGGACAAATTTGAATCGCTGGATCTATCACGGATCGAGTCTTTCGTGGGTGCCGGGATAAGTGTGGGTAACACGTTGAGCGTTACCAATGTCTCGTCGGTAACCCTTAACTCTATCGGAGGATTTGCGACGTTGGCTGGCACGGAGATGCGGTTGGACGTCATTGATGCGCGATCCGCCACCCTCTATTCCACGCTCGACCGGTTGACGGTGAGTTCGAGAAATGACTTGATGCTGCTGAGCGGTAACCCGAAGCAGGAGATCCGCCTCGAACTGCAAACGAGCGGCTCCACTATTCTCGGACCAACCCTGCAGAACGCTGCGCAGGTTCCGGCCCCGGTCATCCCGCCCAGTTCGCAAGTTCCGGCCCCGGTCATCCCACCCAGTTCGCAGGTTCCGATCCCGGTCATCCCTCCCAGTTCGCAGGTTCCTACTCCGGTTATCCCGCCCAGTTCGCAGATTCCAGACCCGGTCATCCCACCCAGTTCGCAGGTTCCTACTCCAGTTATCCCGCCCAGTTCGCAGGTTCCAGACCCGATTCAAACGCCGAGTCCGCAAGATCCGGTCCCCAGCCAGCCAACCGGTTCCGAAATCACGGACCCGATCCAGCAGGTAATTTTACCGAGCGATCTCGCTGCAGACCCCGTTTATACCTTTACGGGAATCTCCAACGGCGGCCAGTCATCCTACACGGTAATTGTGATTTCTCTCTCGGAAGGAACTGAGGGAAATTTATTCCTGATCAAACTTCAAAACGCGGTCAAGAAAGGTGATGCAAATGGCGTCAAGGCCGCTTTCGCCGAATACATCAAGAATGTCCGCTCGGTGGGGACACTGTCGTACGGCATCACTCTCGCGGCCAACACGCAAACCAGGGTCATCGTACCGTCCTTCGCCGACGCAGCGCGCCAATTCGACACTACGAATCGACTGGCTGATGTGGCCGCGTCCTTTTCCGGACCTCTCGAGCTTTCGAACGTTAATCTCGCCAGTCTAAACCTCCATCTTTTGGGCGGGGTTGATATCCAGCCGTTGAGCACGGTGGAGACTCAAAACCTGGCGACTGACAACCCGGTGCCGATTTCCATTGCCCCGCCAAAACCGGTGGCCACGGATGGACTCCGGTCGTCAAACACGACCGACCAGCCCATTCTCGTGCAAGTTCGAAGCGGCTTGTCCACGCTTCTTACCGAAGTGGACTCACACATCGACACGGTTTCAGCCTATATCATCGACCGGTTTGGCGATGAGTTTCAACCGGGAGAGCGACCGGTCCTGTTGGTGGACGCCAAATCGGCACGCTCGGCACCAAGCCGAGAACTTGACTGGATTCAGTTGTAGCACGCGCCGAGCTACGTGGCGACCTTCGGCGGATCAGGAAGGCAGGTTGCAGATCAGGCTCTGACTTTTTGCAGCTCATTGGGGATTGTATGGCCGCAAGGCGGCCATACACGGTGAAACCACGCCAGCTGCTGATTGGTCCTTTTTACCTCCTCCCCTCATGCTTCTCAGCATCGTCGTGCCAGTTTATCAGGAGGAGACGAGCATCCCCGAGTTCCTGCGGCGGCTGCACGACGCCCTGAACGGGGTCACCGCTGACTACGAAATCGTTTTCGCCCTCGATCCCTCCCCTGACCGCACCGAGGATCTGATTCTCGCCCACCGCGCCGCCGACGACCGCATCAAGCTCCTGAAATTCTCGCGGCGTATCGGCCAGCCGATGGCCACGCTCGCGGGACTGGAGTATTCCTCCGGCGATGCCGTGATTGTCATGGACGTCGACCTCCAGGATCCACCGGAACTCGTCCGCGACCTGGTCGGTAAGTGGCGCGAAGGCTACGATGTGGTGCTGCCCCAACGCCTCCACCGGAACGGTGAAACGTGGCTGAAAAAGCTCATCGCCACGACCGGCTACAAGGTGATCAACAAGATCGCCGATGTCTGCATTCCGCCCAACACCGGGGACTTCCGCCTGATGTCGCGTCGCGTCGTGAACGAAGTCCTGAAACTGCGGGAGTCGCATGGTTTTCTTCGTGGCCTGGTTGCGATCGTCGGTTTCCGCCAGACACTCCTCCCCTTTGACCGTCCCTCGCGCTTCGCCGGCCGCACCAACTACAACCGTTTCCTCGGCTCGCTCCGCATCGGTTTCAACGGGGTGTTTTGCTTCTCCACCTACGCGCTCAAACTGAGCACCTTGTTCGGCTTCGTGCTGGCGGGAGGCACGTTTGCCTTCGCCTTGCTCTACTTCATCGCGAAAATATTCAACCTGCTCCCCTTCGCCTCCGGCAACCCCACCATTGTCATCCTGATTCTGTTCCTCGGGGGCATCCAGTTGATCAGCGTCGGCATCCTGGGCGAATACATCGGCCGGATTTACGAGGAGGTCCGGGCCCGGCCGAAATACATCGTGGATCGGGCCGAGGGCTTCAAACGCTGACCCGCCAGCGCCCGCGGCGCACCACGCCCTGACTTGCGCTCGCCCGCGCCCGGCCCCATTTCCCTCGGCTGCATGCAACATGTGTTTGTCACCGGCGCGGCCGGGTTCATCGGCTCAAATCTGGTCGACCGCCTGCTCTCCGACGGGGCAACGGTCACCGGCTGGGACAATCTCTCCACCGGCCAGCTCCGTTTCCTCGACGGCGCGCGGGAAAATCCCCGGTTCAAACTCATCCGGGGCGACACCCTCGACCTGCCTGCACTCACGGCGGCGATGCAGGGGGCCGACTTCGTCTTTCACCTTGCCGCCAACGCCGACATCCGCGACGGCTGGAAACACCCGGAAAAGGATCTCCAGCAGAACACGATCGCCACCTTCAACGTGCTCGAGGCGATGCGCACGAACGGCGTCAGGGGCATCGCCTTTTCCTCGACCGGTTCGGTGTACGGCGAGGCGCTGGTCACGCCGGACAAACCGACGCCCGAGGAGGATGCGTTTCCCATCCAGACTTCACTTTATGGTGCCTCGAAGTCCGCCGGCGAAGCCCTGCTCTCCGCCTACGCCGAAGGCGGGCAGATTGCGGAGGCTTACATCTTCCGCTTCGTCTCGATCCTCGGCGAGCGGTACACGCACGGGCACGTATTCGATTTCTACCAACAGCTCGTCCAACACCCCGACCGGCTGCGGGTCCTCGGCAATGGCGAGCAGCGCAAGAGTTATCTTTACGTGCAGGACTGTATCGAGGCGATGCTGCACGTGACCCGCGCCGGCACCGCCCGCGCGGCAAAACACCACACCCAGGTCTACAACCTCGGCACGCCGGAATTCGTGCAGGTCAACGCCAGCATCCGCTGCATCTGCGGGGCGTTGGGCCTGAACCCACAACTTGAATACACCGGGGGCGATCGCGGCTGGATCGGCGACAATCCGTTCATCTTCCTCGCCACGCGAAAAATCCAGGCCACGGGTTGGAAACCGCGGCTGACCATCGAGCAGGGCATCGTGAAAACCCTGCGCTGGCTCGAGGCCAACCGCTGGGTCTACGACGCGCGAACGTGAGCAGACACATGGCGCACTGCCGGCAAAGAAACTCGTCGCATCTCCGCCGCAGGCGGAGTTAGGTTTTTGCGCTGCAAAAACCCATGCATGTGGTCCTCACTGGTTCGAGTTCGGGCATCGGGCGCGCGCTCGCCGAACGGCTGCTTTCCCGCGGTCATTTCGTGTGGGGCCTGGCGCGCTCGGATCAGACGGACTTTGCCGTCCGCCACGGCCGTAACTTTCGCGCCTCGCGCTGCGATGTCAGCGACTGGGCGCAAGTCGCCCATGCCGCCGCCGAAGTCGCTGGCTCGCTGCCGCATCTCGACGGTCTCATCACCTGTGCCGGCGCCCAGGGCGAAATCGGGCGTGCACTCAGCACCAGCCCGCAAAAATGGAGCGCAACCATCCGCGCCAACCTCGACGGCACCTACCACGCGCTGCGTGCCTTCGACCCGCTGCTCGCGCGGGCGCCACGTCGAGCCAAGGTCGTTTGCTTCTCCGGCGGCGGCGCCACGAAGCCCCGCGCCCGCTTCTCCGCCTACGGAGTCGCCAAAACGGGCATCGTCCGGCTGGTCGAAACGATCGCGGAAGAAGAACGGGGCCGCCCGTACGACATCAACGCCATCGCTCCCGGCCCGATTAACACCCGCCTCACGGACGAGATCATTGCCCTGGGTCCCGCCGTGGTGGGCGAAGCCGAGTACGCCGCCGCCCAAAAACAACTGGCCTCCGGCGGGGCTCCACTCGAGCAGGCGCTTGGGCTCGTCGAATGGCTGGTGTCGCCGGCCAGCGACGGCATCAGCGGCCGCCTGCTGAGCGCGCCTTGGGATCCCTGGCCGACCCTCGACCAGCACCGCGCCGAACTCGCGGCGAGCGACATCTACACGCTCCGTCGCATCGTCCCGGAAGAGCGCGGCCGAAAGTGGTGAGGGCCGACGTCCGATGGGCGCGCTTCATCCCCGCTCATGCAATCGGCCGCAAAGGTCCTCCGGAACTCGAAAATCGATGATACAACGGTGGGCAACTTTCCATGAAACAGCTTCTGCTCCTGGAAAACAGCTCCATTGTAGCCCGCCGCGTGCGCGGCGGGATTGCCGGCCGTCCCTGCGCTCACGCGCAGGGCTACGAAGCCCATTGTTTCTTTTTTGTCTGTTCGGAGCCAAACTGGCAACAGCTCGCTTCCTCCGCCTTGGCGCTCCCGCCGGGTCAGTGCGCGGCCGCGATAATTTCGGAACCCGCCGCCTGACCCTCCTGTCGTTGGGGCGCTTCGCTCATCAGGTCGCCCAAGCTCCGGCACGCGCTCTGGGGTGCATCCCAGTTTCTGGACAATCGTCAATCTCATGCATGCTCGCCTGGTTCGTAGTTCCGGCTTCAGCCGGTCTCGGCGGGGGCTCTGGCCGCCTGAAGGCGGAACTACGAACAAGGCGTTCAGGGGCACGTTTCATCCTCCTGCCATCCTCCTGCCATCCTGGCGTCATTCTGCAACGTGACTTGCTGCTGCCATGCTCATGCGCTGCGACCGGGATATGATCGCGGCCGCGGAACCAGGTCGCTCTGGCGGGGTCGCCAACCGCGCCCCACCGGCTCACCGATCACCCGCCCGGAACACGCGGTAGTTGAGCAACAGGAACACGACGATGGTCGAGGGAGGAATCGCCCAGAACGCCGCCCACATCACGCCCAGGCCCACGGCATCGTGGGCCACCTTGAAGGCCACAAGGTTGATCACGAAGCTCAGGGCGATGGTGAAAAGGTACTCGCCGAATTGCATGCCCGCGTCGTGCCGGGTGCTCGGCAACGCCCAATACCGGTTGGCCAGGTAGTGCACGGCCGTCGACCCGATCCACGACACACTGAACGCCACGTCGGCGTCCAACCCTCTCTTCAACCCCGCGAGCATCACGAACTGCACCGCCGCCGAACCCCCGCCCACGAGGACAAATCGCCCGAGCCTTTTCTGGGTCTCTCGATCGGGGAACGCGAACGTCGGCATCGCCGCATCGGAAGGAGCGAACCGCGCCGGCCGCAACTTCATTCGCACGCCCGCCCGCAAAACCTCACTTGCGTCGCCCGGTCGCTTAGCTTGGCCTTGAACCTTCACGACCGGCATGAACCGCGCCAACTCCGAGCCACTCAATTTTGCCGTCATCGGCTGCGGCCTCATCGGCCGCAAGCGCGTCCACGCCCTCGGACGGAATCCCCCGCTCCTCTACGCCTGCGACCTCGACGCCGCCCGCGCCGCCGACCTCGCCCAACTCGCGCCCGGCTGCACGCCCGTGACCGACTATCACGCCGTCCTCGCCGACGCCCGCGTTGACGCTGTCGTCGTCGCGACGCTCAACGCCGCGCTCGCCCCGATCGCCCTCGCCGCCGTCCGCGCGGGCAAACATGTGCTGGTCGAAAAGCCGGGCGCGCTCAACGCCGCGCAACTCCGCACCGTCCGCGCCGCCGCGCAGGAAACCGGGTCGCGCGTGCGGATCGGCTACAATCATCGCTTCCACCCCGCGCTCCAAAAGGCCCGCGAACTCATCGATGCCGGCGCCCTCGGGCCACTCATGTTTCTCCGCGGACGCTACGGGCACGGCGGGCGCCCGGGCTACGATCGCGAGTGGCGGGCCGATGCCTCGCTTTCCGGCGGCGGCGAGCTCATCGACCAGGGCGTGCACCTGATCGATCTGGCCGGCTGGTTCCTCGGCGATTTCCCGACGGTCGAAGGACATGCCACGACTTCCTATTGGGACATGCAGGTTGACGATAACGCCTTCCTCTCCCTGCGCACGGCCGCCGGCCAAACGGCCTGGCTGCAGGTAAGCTGCACCGAGTGGAAGAACCTGTTCTCTCTCGAAATTTACGGCCGCAACGCCAAGCTCGCCCTCGACGGGCTCGGCGGGAGCTACGGCCTGGAGCGCCTCGCCTTTTACAAAATGCTCCCGGAAATGGGTCCGCCGGAAACCACCATCTTCGAGTTCCCGCGCGGCGACGATTCGTGGACGCTGGAAACACGCGCGTTCATCGATGACATCCGTCTCGGCCGCACGCCTTCACCCGGCCTGGACGAAGGCATCCGCACGCTGGAAATCGTAGAGGCGATCTATGCGAAGGGAAAGTGAAAGTGAGGGTGAAAGGGGGAGTGAGAGTGAAAGGGGGAGGAACATCGATGCCAGGAAGTAAACATTCCCGGGGCTTGCCCCGGGGCATTTCATCAAGCCGATGGGGCGCATCGCAGTTTCTTGCCGCGCGAGGAATTTCCTTGGGTGGGCGGGCACGTCCCTGTGCCCGCATGACTGGCCGCTCGATCATGTTTCGAATGCGGGCACGG
>JBIJCX010000114.1:0-23059 GCA_044344465.1 Opitutaceae bacterium | reverse complement strand
CGTCGCGTAATCGGCGAAACCGAGATCCGCAGCCACGAGTTGGGCGTTAACATAGAGATCCCAGCGCTTGGCCGCATAATCTTCCCGCAGCGTCAGTCGCAGCCAATCCACCGGGTCTCCGGCGGCGGTAAGAGGGATCGCGAGATCAACGGGCTCCCAAGTTCCGACACCGGCGCCGGTGCCGTTGCCATTGAATACATAGAGCGCGCCCGCGGCATCCGACTGCACGAAGGCGATTCGCGCTGCCTCCGTTTGCGCCACCACGGAGGTCGAGGGTTCGCCGCCCGCCACCGGCCGCACGAGAATGTCCAAAAACGCGACCGACTGGCCGGCCACCGGAGGAAACGTATGCGTGGCCCGGGCCGCCGGCATGCTCGGTGCGATGACGAGTGACCGCTCGCCCCGATAGGGCGCGACATCGCTGACGCGCACCGGAGCATCCGAGCTCCAATCGTTCTGGCCGGCCAAGGGGCCGAGGGCATAGCCATCGGTGACCTCAAAGCTGGTAAAGTACGGCAGACCGATCCTGACGATCACGTTGCGGGCGGCGGAAGTCGTGCTCGCTCCGGCATTGTCGTGCGCCCGGGCGGTGAGCGAATAGGCACCGGGCGGAACGTTGGGCCAGGTGAATTCGAAGGGCGCACTCGCGCTCTCACCGAGTTTGGTCGTGCCCTGAAAGAACTCCACCTTGGTGACCGCGCCATCGGCATCACTGGCGGTGGCGGCCAGCAGGATTGTCGCCGGCACCATGAAGACCGTGCCTTCGGCTGGCGCGAGCAGGGCAACCGTCGGCGCCTGATTGGGCGTGGTGACAGTGACGCTGCGCGAGGCCGAGGTCGTGGCGGCGCTGAGATTGTCATAGGCGCGGGCGGAAAACGTATAACTACCCTCGGTGAGACCCGACACCGCGAATTCGTACGGCGCTGCAATATCATCCCCGAGTCTGGTCGCGCCTTGATAGAACTCGATCCTGGCGATGCTGCCGTCGGGGTCGGAGGCCGTCGCAACCAGGGTCAGTGAAGCCGGGGCAGCGAAGGTGAGGCCACTGAGCGGCGCCACGAGTTCGACTGACGGCGGTTGGTTCGGTGCCTGAACGATAATCGTAATCGGGGCGGAGTCTGCGGCCGCCCCGAGGCCATCGAAGGCCCGGGCCGTAAAGACATGGGAACCGGCCGCCAACCCGCTGAGTGCCGCTTCGTAGGGGGCGAACAAGTCCTCTCCGATCTTCGTCGTGCCGCGATAGAACTCGACCCGCGTCACGACTCCGTCGCTGTCGCTGGCCGTCGCCTGGAGGGTGAGCGATGCCGGCGCAGTGAACGTCGCGCCATTCGGCGGCGCGGTGAAACTGACCGTGGGCGCTTGGTTGCCCACGACGGTGATCGAGACGACGGTCGAGATACTCGAGGCACCGAGATTATCGATCGCTCGGGCGGTAAACGTGTAGCTGCCGGCCGGGAGCGCGGCGAGTGCCAGTCGATAAGGTGCGATCGTGCTCTCTCCGAGCTTCGTCGGGCCCTGAAAAAACTCCACTCGCGCCACGCTGCCATCCGGATCCGCCGCCGTCGCCGCCAGCGTGACCGAGGCCGGAGCGAGGAAGACGGCGCCATTCGCAGGGTAAGCCAACGAAATCTGCGGTGGTCGATTATCCGGCGGCGCCACGAGCCGCAGGACTCCGTTGCCATTGAGCACAAACCGGTCGCACGCGAGACCGCCCACGAGCCGGGCATTGCCATTGATCGTTACCTGACTGTTCGGCGCGTTGAGGTTGCCGTGCATCGTTCCATCTCCGTTCAGTGTCACATCGCTGGAACAGACGTTGAGAGTCAGCCAGGATGGCTGGGCCGGTGACCCGATCACGCCATTCGTGGCCAGCGCGGCAACGACCGTGGTGACGATCACGGGGCCGACGACCTGAAGCTGGGCGGACCCATCAATCGTGAGACGCTGAAAAGCGTAGACTGCCGGCTGGGTCGCGCCGGCGACACCCAGCGTGATGCCACTGTTTCCATGCAATGTCACATCTCCGTAGATACCGGCGGGCACGGCGAGTTGCCCAACCTTGCCGTCGAGCGAGAGATCCCGCAGCGTGCTGAAATCGCCCGGGCTCTGGCCGGCGTTGTTCAGCGCCACACGGCGGGTCCCGGTCGGAGCCGGAGGCACAGTCACGCTCGGCAGTACGACCGCGTCAGTGCGGCGCACGACATGGCGCAACGCAGTGTTGCCACTGAGCGTCACCTGGTAATTCGATGGGGACGCACTGCCGGTTCCTTCAATGGTCCCGCCGTAGCGGGGATTGCCGTTGAGGCGCAGCGTCGGCAATCCCGGCACGAACAAGTCGCCCGTGAGGTTGGCGCCGCCATTGAGCGCCACACTCTCGCCGCGCATTTGCTGGACGGAGCCGTCGACCATGCCGTTGAGCGAAGGCGCATGGCGGACGAGGGCGCGCGGGGCCTCGGCCGCGGTTGCGGCCACGAGCAAAGCCAGAAAAGCGCCGGCACCCGGTGCCGCGGTGAGTCGTGCGGATGGCTTCATGCGCGGACCATGCGTTTCCGCTGCCGCGCAATCCATCGCGCTACCTACCCAAATTCAGGTAGACAAATTGGCACACCTTTCGGTCGGTGCCGTGGCCGCATGCGGCCTGATGACGTTTCGCGCTACTGCTCCCACACCAGCCCCGAGGCGGGCGCGAGCGCCTGTTCGACGCTGGCCAGAAACTGCTCGCGAAGGAAGGGTTTGGTCAGCGCCGCGTTGGCGCCATGTTCGAGGGCGATTTTCAGGCAGTTGTCGCGCTGCAGGTAGCGTCCGCCGCCCGAAATCACGAGGATGCGAGCCGACCGCTGCGCATGCTTGAACTGTGCGATCAGGTCGATCCCATCGCCATCCGGCATCAGGACATCGGTCACCAAGAGGTCGAAGCTATGCTCATTGAGCAGCCCGCACGCTTCCTTGGCGCTGGCCACAAGCTTTACCGTATGGCCGAGTTCCTCCAGCCACAGGCGCAGCAGCTTCCGAATATTCGCCTCATCATCGGCAACCAGAACGTGCAGCGGTTTGGACGTCATATGGGATGTCGGATCCTGTTGATCCTTTACCGCCAGAGCAAGCGGGCGAAACTGCCGGCTGTGGTCACAGCGGCTTCAAGCCCGCCTCGATCGCACGCCGGCGCGGTTCGAGGAACGGCGGCAGCGCGAGTCGCTCCCCTAGCGCCTCCATCGGCTCGTCGGCGGCGAAACCCGGACCGTCGGTTGCGATCTCGAACAGGATTCCATTCGGTTCGCGAAAATAGAGACTGCGAAAATAGTACCGGTCCACCGGACCGCTCGAAGGCATGCCCAGCTTGACCAACCGCTCGGCCCACGCCTGATATTCTTCGACGTTGGGCGTGCGAAACGCCACGTGGTGCACGCCCCCCGCTCCGGCACCGGCCGGTGGCGCGACCGGGTCAACCAGCACATGCAGCTCAGCCGCGGGTCCGTCCGCGCCCATCTGGTAGACGTGCACGGCCGCATTCGCGCCCGGGACTTGCGTCTGATACTCGCGCACGCGGCGCATGTTCATCACCTGCGTCAGAACTGCGTCGGTGCGCCGCACATCGGGAACGCTCATCGTGATTGGCCCGAGGCCGCGAATCTGGTGCTCGGGCGGCACCGGACTCTTGGCCCACGGATGTTTTTCGCCGCCCGTCTCGTCCACGACCAGACTCAGCCGCTGGCCCTCGAAATCCTCGAAGTCGAGAGTCGCCCGCCCGTCGCGACTGGCGATCGCGGCCTGGGTGACACCGAGGGAGTTAAAACGCGTGGCCCACCACGACAGGCTCGCCTCGCCCTCGACCCTCAATCCGGTGCGTACAATGCTGCGCGTGCCGCGCCGCTCGCGGCCCACGGGCCAGTCAAAGAAGGTGATGTCCGTGCCCGGCGTCGCGCGGCCATCCGCGTAAAAAAGATGATAGGCGGACACATCGTCCTGGTTCACGGTTTTCTTCACGAGTCGCAGGCCGAGGGTGCGCGTGTAGAACTCGTGATTGCGCGCGGCCTCGGCCGTGACCGCGGTGAGATGATGGAAGCCGGTGAGTTGCATGCGCAAAACGGTGCGCAAGAACGGCATTTCGTCCAGCGCGCACCTGCGGCGCGCGTCGCGGCCGCGGCAAATCGCGAACCAGATCACATTTGCCCGGCGGGCGATCGGCGCCACATTAAGGCATGGCTGAACTGGGTCCAGGGCGGGCGGCAGGATTAGCGATCGTCGGGGCCGTGCTGGTGTTGCCGCTTTGCGGGGCCTGGCTGGCGCATTCGAACGAAACGGCGGAGGTCGGGCGCAGGCTGGCAGAGTTGTTTGAGTTTCCTCCCCGGCTGCGCATTCCAGCCGGTTATCGGCAATTCTCTTGGATCGCCGCCGGCTTGGTGCTCCTGCCCTTCGCGGCCATTGCCGCCTCGTGGATCCTGGCTGCGACCAGGAATTCGAGGCAGGGGTCGTCTCAAGGCGGAGCGCAGAGCGTGAATGATATCCCGTTGGTTCCTCAACGTGGATCCGACCGGACGCTGCCCTGGTGGGGCTGGGCGGCATTGGGGTGGACGATCGCGGTCTGGGTGCTCGCCTGGACCCGCTTCCCGTGGTTCGCCGCCGGCCAGCGTTACACGTTTTTCCCCCTGTGGCTCGGCTTCATCGTCAGCGTGAATGCGCTCACGTGGCGGCGGACCGGCACGTGCCTGATGCAGCGGGCACCGCGACAATGGCTGGGCCTCTTCGCCCTCAGCGCGGCCTTTTGGTGGGGGTTCGAATGGCTGAATCGATTCGTTCGCAACTGGCACTATCTCAGTGTGGAAGATTTCGGTCCTGCGGCCTATGCAGTGCACGCGACCCTGTGCTTCTCCACCGTGCTGCCAGCGGTGTCGGCGGTGCGTGAATGGCTGGGCGCCGATTTACGCCGGGAGGCGCGTGGGGCGACCGGTCCGGCCTGGCCATGGCTGGCCCGGAGACGGACGGGAGCGGTGCTGATTCTCGGCGGCCTGGGTGCACTGGTTCTGACCGGCGCGTACCCGCAACAGTTTTTTCCGGCCTTATGGGCGGCACCGCTCGCCCTCGTGCTGGGGGAGGGCATCCTCGCGGGGCGGCCGGGCGTCGGGCGGGAAATCGCGGCGGGCGACTGGCGGCGCGCGGCGACCTGGGCGATGGCAGCGCTCGTCTGCGGGTTTTTCTGGGAAATGTGGAACAGTCACAGCGCGGCAAAATGGATCTACACGGTGCCTTTCGTCGACCGTTGGCACGTGTTCGAGATGCCGCTTCTCGGTTACCTCGGCTATCTACCGTTCGGACTGGAGTGCCTGCTGGTGATGGAGCGCGTCTTCGGCCCGACCGGCCTCGGCACCGAGCAGGGCGCCTTTTCGGCGAGAGGTGCAGCGTAATTCAAAAACCGGATTACTCAGAATCGGAGCCGCGCGTTTTCGTGGCCGCACTTCGGGCACCGGCCGAGCTCCGATCCCATCGGACCCGTGTACAGTGCGTCGCAGCGAATGCAGTGAAACGTGATCTTGCGGCGATCGACTTCAAATCGCTGGTAATCACGCCGGTCGTACCAGAGCCAGAGGCTGAGAAAGACCGCGGCGACCAGCACGCAGTAGACAACGACGGCATCGGTGAGATCGAGCATAACGGCGAATGCACTATGCCATGACCGGGCGTCGGCACGAAGCCCAGAATGACCCCGGCCCACATGTTCGCTGGTCTCCCCGACCCGCGAGCAGGGGGCAGCCAGCAAGATTCGGCCGAGGGGCGCAAAAAAAGCGCGCCGGGCTATACCCGGCGCGCTTGAAATCATGACCGCGTGCTCGGTCCGCCTGGATCGGCGGGGCCGTTTCAGCCCTTGGCTTCGCCTTCCGGCTTGGGCGTCTCGGCCGCGGGTGTTACCTCGACCGATGGCGTTACTTCCGCCGCGGCGGCTTCCGGCTTCGCCGTGCTTTCGGCCGCTGCCTCGGGCTTCGGCGCCCGCGCCTTCTTGGCCTTCGTGGACTTCCGGCTGCCTTTCGACTTCTTGTAGCCGGGGTCATCCGCCTTCACGAACTCGATCAGGGCCATTTCGGCGGCGTCGCCGAGGCGCTGCGCCCCGAGCTTGTAGATGCGGGTGTAGCCGCCGCTGCGATTGGCGAACTCCTTGTAGGTCTCGTTGAAGAGCTTGGTGATCGCGTTTTCGTCGCGCACATCCGCGTGCGCGAGACGGCGGAGATGCAGCGCGTCCTTCTTGTCGGTCTTGGCCGCAGCTTGCTTGGCCTTGGTGATCACCCGTTCGATGAACGGGCGGAGCGCCTTGGCCTTGGTCAGAGTGGTCTTGATTCGGCCATGCTCAATCAGCGAGGCGGCCATGTTGGAGAGCATCGCGCGGCGATGCTCGACGGTCACGCCCAGGGAGGCGTGGTGTTTATTGTGACGCATTGGATGGGTTGGTTGGTGGCTCCCGATCGGCAATCCGGTCGCAGCGTGGCGCGGCAGCGGACGGCGCGAGAGCCAGGTTCAGTGGCGAATAGCGAGTAGCGCGAAGCGAGGAGGGAAAGCGAAGGGCAAGCTTCAGGCTCACTACCCGCTCCTTCGACTCAGGCTTCCTTCTTGGTGTCGAGGAGGCGCTCGTCGAACTTCATGCCGAGCGACAGGCCGAGCGCTTCGAGCTTTTCCTTGATTTCATTGAGCGACTTCTTGCCGAAGTTGCGGTACTTGAGCATCTCCTGCTCCGTCTTCATCGCCAGCTCGCCGACCGTCGTGATGTTGGCGTTGTTGAGGCAGTTCGCGGCGCGGACCGAGAGCTCGATTTCGTTGACCGACATGTTGAGGAGCTTGCGGAGCTTGTTCTGCTCCTCGCTGACCTCGGACTGCTGGTTCTCGAATTCGTAGGCTTCCTCGCTGACGCGATCGAAGACATCGAGGTGGTGCTTCAGAATCGACGCGGCCTGTTTCAGGGCATCGTCCGGCGTGATCCGACCGTCGGTCCAGATCTCGACGATGAGCTTGTCGTAATCGGTGATCTGACCGACGCGCGTGGCCTCGACCGCGTATTTCACGAGGCGGACCGGCGAGAAGAGCGAATCGATCGGAATGACGCCGATGGCCTGATCTTCCTTCTTGTTGTCAACGCCGGGATAGTAGCCGCGGCCGGTCTTGATTTCGATTTCGGCCTCGAAGTTGCGCTTCGTGTCGAGCGTGCAGATGACCTGCTCGGGATTGACGATGGTGATGTTGGCGTCGGCCTGGATGTCGGCCGCGGTGACGGGGCCGGCTTTGCTCGCCTTGATCAACAGGGTGATCGGCTCGCGCTTGGTGGAGACGATGAGGATTTTCTTCAGGTTGAGGACGATGTCGGTGACATCCTCGACCACATTGTCGATGGATTGAAACTCATGGTTGACGCCGTCGATCTTGATGGAAGAGATGGCCGCGCCCTCGATGGAGCTGAGCAGGACCCGGCGCAGGGAGTTGCCGACGGTGTGACCGTAGCCGGCTTCGAAGGGCTCGGCGATGAACTTGGCGTAGGTGGGCGTGGCGCCCTCCTCAACCTTGGTGAGTTTGCTGGGGAGTTCGAACTTTCCGAGACGTTTTGGCATGGCGATGAGCGCTGACGTTGAGACTTGAGAGATGAAAGGTGGACGGACGGACCGATTAGAAGCGCGAGTAGAACTCGACGATGAGCTGCTCGTTGATGTTTTGCTCCATCTCCTCCCGGGTGGGGAGGCGAACGACGGTGGCCTTGAACGTCTCGGGATTCATCGTGAGCCAGCCGGGCACGTTGCGGATGCGATTTTCCTCGAGGCAACGGGTGGCGAGCTGGCGGGATGCCGGCGTGTTCTTGACCTCGATTTCTTCACCGGGCTGCACGTTGTAGCTGGCGATGTCGACCTTGTGACCGTTGACGCGAATGTGGCCGTGGTTGACGAACTGACGGGCGGCGGCGCGGCTCTTGGCGAGGCCGAGGAGATAGACCGTGCTGTCGAGGCGTGTCTCAAGGAGCTGGAGGAAGCGCTCGCCGGTGACGCCGCGTTCCTTCTTGGCGATTTCGAAGACGCGCCGGAACTGGCGCTCGAGCAGGCCGTAGATGTAGCGGAGCTTCTGCTTTTCGTTGAGGCCGACGGCGTATTCGGAAACCTTCCGCCGGAGCTTGGGGCCGTGCTGGCCGGGCGGATAACCGCGGCGTTCGAAGGCTTTGCCGGAACCGAGGAAGTGTTGTCCGAATCGGCGGCTGATGCGAGTGGTGGGGCCGGTGTAACGAGCCATGGCTTAGTGATTTGAAATTTGAGATGTGAGATTTGAGAGGGCGCGCCGCGCCTCAGACGCGGCGGCGTTTGCGTGGGCGGCAGCCGTTGTGCGGAATGGGGGTGACGTCGACGATGGACGTAATTTCCAAGCCGATGGCCTGCAGGGCGCGAATGGCGGAATCGCGGCCGAGGCCGGGACCGGAGACGCGGATGACAACATCCTTGAGTCCGTGCGACATCGCGTTGCGCGCCGCGTCCTGGGCGACGATCTGAGCCGCATAGGCGGTCGACTTGCGCGAACCACGGAAGTTGCACTTGCCGGCACTGGACCAGGCGATGACCTGGCCCTTGTGGTCGGTGATGGAGACGATCGTGTTGTTGAACGAAGCGAGCACGTTCGCGAACCCGGAGGTCACGTTTTTCGAACCCTTCGCCTTGCGCACCTTGATCGTACCGAGCTCCTCCTTGAGGAGATCTTCGGCGGTCGGCTGCTTCGCGACGCCGCCAATCAACTCGACGGGCTTCTGTTCGGTCGCGGGCGCCGCGGCGCCAGCGGCGGGCGCGCCGCCTTCGGCGGCGGGTTTGCCGGATTTTTCACCAGGACCCTTGGGACCCTTGGCTTTCTTCTCGGGTTGAGCCCCGGCTTTTGCCGTGGCATCGGCGGGCGCCGCGCCGGCACCTTCGCCGGACGCACTGGCAGCCTTGATGGGCTTTTCTTTCTTGGGAGCGGACTTTTCTTCGGCCATGTTGGTAAGTGATGGGTTCGATTGCGAGGCAGGCGCAGCCATCTGCGCGCGCCAGGCGACCGGATGTGGTTTAAGCTTCTTTCACCTTGGTTACGCCAATTGTCTTGCGCGGGCCCTTGCGGGTGCGGGCATTGGTGCGCGTGCGCTGACCATGAACCGGAAGACCGCGACGGTGGCGGACTCCGCGGTAACAGTTGATGGCCTGCAGCCGCTTCAAATTCGCGGCGATTTCGCGACGCAGGTCACCCTCGAGCACCCATTTGTGCTCGGTGATGATATGGAGAATCTTGTTCAACTGCTCCTCGGTGAGATCCTGGGCCCGCATATTGGGATCGAGTCCGGCCTCTTTGACGAGGGCATCGGCGCGGGTGGGACCGATGCCGTTGATATAACGGAGGGAAAACGCGACTTTCTTTTTCGCGGGAATTTCTACGCCAAGGAGACGAGGCATGGTGTGTGGAGTTGGTTGGAATTGAGCCCGCCGAAGCGGGTCGGGTTGTGAATTGAAAAAGGGAAGGAGAAAAAGGAAATATCAGGTGACAGCCGGCGCGGTCACGGCCCGTGGAACAGTGAGGATTTCAGGTCCGCGCTCGGTGGTGAGCACCGTGTGCTCGAAGTGTGCGGAAGGCGTGCCGTCCGCGGTGACGATCGTCCAGCCATCGGAGAGCGTTTTGGTCTTGTAGGCGCCGAGGTTGACCATCGGTTCGATTGCGAGGGTCATACCCGCCTTGATCTTGTCGCCCGTGCCCCGCTTGCCGAAGTTCGGGATTTCGGGTGGTTCGTGCATCGAGATTCCGACGCCATGCCCCACCATGTCCCGCACGACGCTGAAGCCGTTCGCTTCGACGTAGGTTTGCACCGCGCTGGAGATATCGCCGATCCGGTTGCCGATCTGGGCGGCGCGGATGCCAATGCCTAGGGCCTCGCGGGTGACGCGAAGCAGTTTCTCAACTGCGGGCGAAACCGGGCCAACCGCAACGGTGCAGGCGTTGTCGCCGATGTAACCATCGTGGCAGACGACGATGTCGAGCGATACGATGTCACCTTCACGGAGGACACGGCGAAACGACGGGATGCCATGGACGACTTCGTCGTTAACCGAGATGCAGGTGTGCGCCGGGTAGCGGCGTGAACCGTGCTGGTAGCCATAACAGGCACTGCGGGCTCCAAGGCGGGCGATGAAATCGCGTCCTGCCTCTTCCAAGTCTTGGGTCGTGACGCCAGGCCGCACGAGGGGCTTGAGCTGTTCAAGCACGGTGGCGGCAATGGCGCACGCCTCGCGCATCCTGACTATCCCCTCTCGGTTCTTGATTGGGATTGTCATGGGTTGCGTTCCGCGCAACCCAGTGGGCCGGCGGGCGAGGGCTCGCCCGCCTCGATCAGGAGGCCGAGCGTGCGATAGTATTGGACGACGGACTCGTTGGAGCCGGGGCCCGCGATGATCACGGCGTTGAGCGCCTCGTCGCGGACATCGAGCCATTCGTCGAATACTTTTGCTTGGAGCAGCGTAGCCGGGAAGTCCGTCAGGACAAAACCCGCATCAGGTTTGCGCGCAAAGAACCAGCGGCGCATCAGCGCCAGTCTGGCTGCTTCCTCCGCCGCGGTCGATACCGGGCGGCGCGAAATCTCCGGCCCTTTCAAGCGGGACGGAGAGACGTGCTCTAGATTCAAAGAACGATCCAGGTTCATCAGGCTTTCAGAGAGAAAATCCGTCGAACCGAGGAGAACAAGCCGGGCTTTGGCCAGAGGGCCGAATCCAGCGAAGAGGTCGGAGATGCCAGCCATCGCGACCAGAGTAAAGCACTTATTTCAAGAAGGCGTTGTAGGCCCAGATGCTCGTGCCCAAAAGCAGCAGTCCAAGCATCGGTAGCGCAATCTTCATCACGGCCTCGTGACTCAGGGCGTCACCGGTCATGCCGCCCTGTGGATTGGCGCTGCGGGCGCGGATGCGACCCTTCCGGAGAAACCCGTCGTAATGGCGCTGGAGCAGGTAGGTTTCAACCTGGCGCATGGTGTCGAGAATCACGCCCACGGTGATCAGCATGCCCGTGCCACCAAAGAAATAGGCGATGCGGGACGGCACGTTCAACTCGAACAGCAGCACGTCCGGCATGATCGCAATCATCGTCAGGAACACCGCACCCGCGAGGGTCAGGCGCGTCATGATGAAATCGAGGAACTGGGCTGTCGGTTCGCCCGGACGGACGCCCGGGATGTAGCCGCCGTACTTCTTCAAGTCATCCGCGATCTGGATCGGCTTGAACATGACCGAGACCCAGAAATAGCTGAAAAACAGGATAAGCGTCGTGTTGAGGAAATAGTACCAGAAATTGCCGCGCAGGAGGTTGCTCGAAAAATCCGACAGGAACTTCAAGTGGTAGGATGCGCCGATCCACGAGAATATCTGCTGCGGAAAAAGCAGGATCGCGCTCGCGAAGATGACCGGCATGACGCCCGAGTAGTTGACCTTGAGCGGGAGAAAGGAGCTCTGGCCGCCCATGACCTTGTTGCCCACCACCCGCTTGGCATACTGCACCGGGATTTTTCGCTGGCCCTGCACGACGGCGATGATGCCCATCGTGACAATCACGAAGAGCGCGATCATGACGACGGCCTGCGGCAGGCCCAAATTGGTGCCCGTGCCGACCGGACGAAAGAAGAGTTGGTAGGTCTGCGCCGCGGCACCGGGGATGTCCGCGAGAATGCCGATGGTGATGAGGAGCGAGACGCCGTTGCCAATGCCCCGCTGCGTGATCTGCTCGCCCAGCCACATCAACAACATCGTGCCGGCGGTCATGAAGATCACCGAAGTGATGATGAAGCTCCACTTGTCCACGATCACGATCGGGCCGTAAGTCGCCAAATCGTAACCCGGGAAGAGTTGCTGCGGATTCTCAAGCGCGAGCAGGAGCAGCGTGCCTTGGATGACGCAAATCAGCACCGTCGCATACCGGGTATACTGCGTCAGCTTCTGCCGGCCAACGTCGCCTTCCTGTTGCAGCCGGCTCAGTGTCGGCACCACGGCGGTCATCAACTGGAAAATGATCGAGGCGCTGATGTACGGCATGATGCCGAGCGCGGCCACGGCGCCCTTGAGCAAGGCGCCACCCGTGAACATATTGTACAGCCCCATGACGGCACCAGCGCCGCCGGCGGACTGTTCGGCGAAGAAATTCTTCAGCGGATGCGGATCGATGCCGGGCAGCGGAATGAGCGCCGCAACCCGGGAAACGAACAGCAGCGAAAGCGTATAGAAAATGCGCGAGCGGAGCTCGGGGATCTTCAGGGAGTTCGTGAAGGCGGAAAACATCTGGAATTCGGATTGCGGATTGCGGATTGCGGATCGGAACGAATCGCGGCGGTGCCTCAGGCGCGGTCAGTCTGCCATCCGCGATCCGAAATCCGCAATGGCATCAGGCGACGATGGCCTGACCGCCGGCCTTCTCAATCTTGGCCTTGGCTGTCTCGGAGAACTTCGCGGCCGTCACCTTCAGGGCGCGGCTAAGTTCGCCGTCACCCAGAATCTTGACCCGCGTTTCTCCGCCGCGGATGAGTCCGCGGTCAGCCAGCAGGGTGGCATTCACCTCGGTGACGTCGGCCGCGAGCGACGCGAGATCGCCGACATTCAAGACCGCGATTTCGGTGCGATGATTGTAGTTGTTGAAGCCGCGGTGCGGAAGCTTGCGGTAAAGCGGCATCTGGCCGCCTTCAAAGCCGGGACGGATGCTGCTGCCGGATCGGGCGCTCTGGCCCTTGCCACCGCGGCCGCTCGTCTTGCCGTGGCCGCCGCCCTCGCCGCAGCCAACGCGCTTCTTGCGGTGGATGGCACCGGGGACATTCTTAAGTTCGTGAAGTTTCATGGTCGTTCCTGAAGGGGGCGCCCGGCGCGGCAATTTGCCGCCCCGGACTCGGATTAGTTTTGGTTAGTGATGGGTGGCGCCGAACCGTGGCCCTTGGTCGTGAGTTCGGGTTGGCGGTCAGCAAATCGTCAACGCGGACCGCGTCACGACGTCCTGAAGGCAGGGCTGGGAGTCTTGCACCGCATCAGCTGGTCTTGCGGAGAACGGCGACGTTTTCGGCTAGCCGGAGCTGCAGCAAGCCATTGAGCGTGGCGTGCACGACGGCAATGTGGTTCGAGGAACCCATCGACTTCGTGAGAATGTTCTTCACCCCGGCGGCTTCGAGCACCGCGCGGACGCCACCGCCGGCGATGAGGCCGGTGCCGGGCGAGGCGGGTTTGAGCATCACGCGGCCGCCGTCATAAACGCCGAGCACATCATGGGGAATCGTGTCGCCCTTGAGCTTCACGTTCACGAGATGCTTGTGGGCGTTGGCGGTGCCTTTCTTGATGGCGTCGGGCACTTCGTTGGCCTTGCCGTAGCCGATGCCGACCTTCCCCTTGCCATCGCCCACGACAGCAAGGGCGGAAAAACTGAACCGGCGGCCGCCCTTGACGACCTTGGCGCATCGATTGATGAACACGACCTTCTCGATCATCTTCGGGCCGTCGCCCTGGTCCTTGTTATCGCGATTGTCACGGCGCTGGCCGCCATCGCGGCGGGGACCGCGGAAGCCACCGCCACCCTGGCCACGAAAGCCGCCCTGGCCACCCCGGGATTGACGTTGCTCGCGCGCCGGCGCGGGCGCGGCGGTTTCAGGGGCGGCCGCAGTTGTCTCCGCCGCGGCGGGTGCCTTGGTGGACAAGTCGGGGGCCCGTTCGGCGGACTCGGGGCGGGCGGAAGTAGGTTCGGTGCTCATGCGGTTCTTAGAATTGGAGGCCGCCTTCGCGCGCGGCGTCGGCGAATGTTTTGACTTTCCCGTGATAGGGGGCGCCGCTGCGGTCGAAAACGACGGCAGCGATCCCCACGGCCTTGGCCTTGGCGGCAAAGGCGGTGCCGAGCGCCTTGGCGCTGGCGATGTTGGCTTTCAGCTTCTGCTTGCGCAGCTCGGCGTCCAGGCTGCCGAGGAACACGAGCGTGGTGCCCGCGTCGTCGTTGATCGCCTGAGCGTAGATGTGTTTCGCGGTGAAACGCACACAGAGACGAGGGCGGACGGCAGTGCCGGCGACTTTCTTGCGGATTCTCCAACGACGCTTTTGCAGGAGAGTGGATTTGGAAGTGCTCACGCGATTTGAGATTTGGTATTTGAAATTTGAGATGCGCAGCCGCGCCTTCGTCAGGCGACGGTCTTGCCTTCTTTGCGGCGGACGCGCTCGCCCACGATGCGGACGCCCTTGCCCTTGTAAGGCTCGGGCGGGTAATATCCGCGGATTTCCGCCGTGACAGCCCCGACCAGCTGCTTGTCGGCGCCTTCGACCTTCACCTTTGTCTGGTCGGTAACGGTGACTTTGATCCCATCCGGGATGTCCATGACGATGGGATGCGAGTAGCCCAAGGCGAGGTCGAGCTGCTTGCCCTTGAGGTTGGCCTTGAAGCCGACGCCCTGGATTTCCAGATCCTTGGTGTATCCTTCGGTGACACCTTTGACCATGCCGGCGATCACCGAGCGGACGGTGCCGTACATCGCCTTCGCGAAGCGGCTCTGGTCTTCGGTCGGAGACACGGTGATCTTCTTGTCCGCGATCGTCACTTTGACGACGGGCGCGAAGGATTTCGAAACTTTGCCCTTGGGTCCCTCGACCAGGACATTGTCACCGTTGAGGGTGACCTTGACCTTGTCCGGGATGAGAACGGGTTGTTTGCCGATGCGGCTCATGTGCGTGCCTTTATTACCAAACGTTGCAGATCATTTCGCCGCCCGCCTTGTTACGACGGCAGTCGGCGTCCTTCATCAGGCCTTTCGAGGTCGAAAGGATGCCGATGCCGAGGCCATTGAGGACACGCGGGATTTCGGTGTAGCTAAAGTAGAGGCGGCGACCGGGCGTCGAGACGCGCGTGATGCCGGTGATGGCGGGCGCGCCATCGACATATTTCATCTTCACGACGAGGGTCTTGTGCCCCTGGGCGTCGGTGCCGTCGCTGAAATCGGCAATGTAGCCCTCGGTCTTGAGGATGCCGGCGATGCTGGCCTTGAGGGTCGAGTGCGGGATGGCGCACACTTCGAGACGCGCCTTGCTGGCGTTGCGCAGGCGCGTAAGGAGATCACTAATCGGGTCGGTCATGATGGATGTTTTTTAAGGAGTGGCCGTGGGTCATATCCGCTGCGCCAGAGGCGCAATAACCCCCGCGGCCCGGAAAATTTACCAGGAGGATTTGGTGACGCCCGGAATCTTGCCGGCGAGGGCAAGTTCACGGAAGGTGAGGCGGGAAACGCCAAACTTGCGCTTGAAGCCCCGGGGGCGGCCGCTGAGCGAACAACGGTTGCGGATCCGGGTGGGCGACGAGTTGCGCGGCAGCTTCTGCAGCTTCTTCTGCACGGCGTAGAACTCGTCGTCGGTCGTGGCGGGATTGACGAGGGCAGCCTTCAGTTCAGCGCGCTTGACGGCGAACTTGGCGGTGAGTCTCTTGCGCTTCTCGTTGCGCTGGATGGCGGAGGTCTTCGGCATGGAGGAAAAATCAGGCGGCGTTGGTCTTGGGCGCGTTCACTTGCGGCTCAATGCGGCGGAAGGGCATGCCGAGCAGCTTCAGGAGCTCGCGGCCTTCATCGTCGGTCTGGGCGGTGGTCACGATCGTGATATCGAGCCCGATGTGCTTCTTGATGTTCTCCACGGAAATTTCCGGGAAAATCGAGTGGTCGGTGATGCCAAGATTGTAGTTGCCCTGGCCATCGAGCTTCGAGCCGACGCCACGGAAGTCGCGGATGGAGGGGAGCGCGACCGCCAGCAGGCGATAGAAGAACTCCCACATCGAGGCGCCGCGCAGGGTTACGTGGCAGCCCACGATTTGGTTCGGCTTGAGCTTGAAATTGGCGATCGCCTTGCGGGCCCGGGCCAGGACGGGCTTTTGGCCGGCAATGACCGTGATGTCGCGCGCGATGTCGGCAATCTGGTTCTTGTCCGCATCGGCATCGATGCCCGTGTTGATGCTGATCTTCACCAGCTTGGGCACCTCGTGCTTGTTTTTGTAGCCGCGGCTCTTCACGAGTTCAGGTACGACCTGCTCGAGGTAGAGTTTCTTGAGAGTTGGAACGTAGCTCATTTTCTAGGCCCCGGATTACCGACCCGGAGGCAATTGAGGATGATTTTGTAGTGGAAAAGGGTCCAATGACGCCGGGGGCCAGCCAGGTTGGCAAGCCCACCGGGTCATGCGGTTCAGGCGGGAGCCGCCACCTTCTTGCGCTTGCTCGCGTCGTGTGCCGCCTGGTGCATGAGGTTGGAGATGTGAATCGAGCCTTCCCGCTCGGCAATCGTGCCCTGCGGATGCTCCTGCGACTTTTTCAAGTGGCGCTTCATCATGGCCAGACCTTCGACCCGGGCGCGTTGCTTCGCGGGGAGGATCTCGAGGACTTTGCCCGACTTGCCCTTCTGGGAGCCGGCGATAACGACGACAGCGTCGCCGCGTTTGACGTGAAATTTCTGCATGTTAGAGGACCTCCGGAGCGAGCGAGATGATCTTCATGAAGTTCTTCGCCCGCAATTCACGGGCGACCGGCCCGAAGATGCGGGTGCCGCGGGGATTGTTTGTGGCGTCGATGATGACGATCGCATTGCTGTCAAAGCGCAGGTAGCTGCCGTCCGGACGGCGCACCGGAGCCTTCGTGCGAACGACGACGGCCTTGGCGACCTCGCCCTTCTTCACGGTGGCTTCGGTGGAGCTTTGCTTGATGTGAACGGTGATGATGTCGCCCACGCCCGCGGTCGCGGTGATCTGGCCTTTACGGCTGATCATCGCGGCACGACGGGCGCCGGTGTTGTCGGCGACTTCGAGAATGGAGCGCAGTTGGATCATGGCGGACCTCCGTAAGTTTTGGTTGGTTTAAAAATGCTCAGGCCTGCGGGGCGGGCGCGGTGGCGCCCGGCTTCGCGGCGGTGGTCTTGGTGGGAACCTGCGCCGCGACGTCGGTCTCGGAAATTGCCACCGCATCGGTGGTCACGGCCTTCTGCACGATGGCCAGCACGCGCCAGCGCTTCAATCGGCTGAGCGGACGGGTCTCCATGACCTCGACCTTGTCCCCAACCTTGGTCTCGTTCTTTTCGTCGTGAACGTGGAGAACGGTCTGGCGGTTGACGACCTTCTGATAAAGCGGGTGCGGGGTCTTGTAGGCGACGGTGACCTTGATCGACTTGTCGCCCGAGCGGCTCGAGACGAAGCCGGTCTGGGTCTTGCGCGTGCTGCGCTGGCCGGGAGTGACGGTGGACATGGTAATTTCGGATTTCGGATTTCGGATTTCGGATCAGGTGGCGGGGTTATTCCGCCATCCGCAATCACCCACCCGTAATTGGATCAGGCAGCCTTGGGGGCGTTCGCCTTCTTTTCGTTATGGATGGTCTCGAGCCGGGCAATGTCCTTGCGGAGTGAACGCAGTTCGTGGGTCTTCTCCACCTGGCCGGTCTGCTTGCGCAGACGGAGTTGAAGGAGTTGCTCCCGGAGCTCACGGAGCTTGGAATTGATCTCAACAGACGAGAGATCGCGGATTTCTTTGGAAGTCATGACGAAACGTGGTTGGTTATATTTCCTCAGGCCGCGGAACCTTCGCGCACGATGAAGCGGCAGCGAAACGGCAGTTTGGCGTCGGCGAGGCGGAACGCTTCTTTGGCGACAGTCACCGGGATGCCGGCGAGTTCGAACAGCACGGCGCCCGGCTTGATGACCGCGACGTAGTATTCC
Source organism: Opitutaceae bacterium (assembly GCA_044344465.1). Classification (GTDB taxonomy): domain Bacteria; phylum Verrucomicrobiota; class Verrucomicrobiia; order Opitutales; family Opitutaceae; genus ER46. Next base: position 5,353 of record JBIJCX010000114.1, on the reverse strand, counting down.
ACCGGACCCTTGCCTTGGCCCATGCGGACCTCGGCGGGCTTCTTGCTGATCGGCTTGTGCGGGAAGATGCGGATCCAGAGCTTACCCTTGCGCTTCAAGTGACGCGAGATGGTGACGCGCGCCGCCTCGATTTGCTGACCGGTCATGGGACCGCGCGAGAGCGACTGGAGGCCGAATTCGCCAAAGGCGAGCGTGTTGCCGCGCTTGGCATTGCCGGAGCGGGAGCCTTTCTGCGACTTGCGGTATTTGGTGCGGGCGGGAGCGAGGGCGGCCATGGGACGATAGTTTTGAAATTTGAGATCTCAGACTTGAGATCCCGCGCCAAGGCGCGGGTCAGTTGTTGTCGGCTTCTTTTTTGCAGATCCAGCACTTGACGCCGATCTTGCCGTAAACGGTCAGCGCTTCGGCGAAACCGTAATCGATGTTCTCGCGCAGGGTGTGCAGGGGCACGCGGCCCTTGCGCTGCCACTCGCGGCGGGCGATGTCCGCGCCGCCAAGGCGGCCCGAGCACTGGATCCTGATGCCCTCGGCGCCCAGCGCCATGGCCATTTCGACGGCCTTTTTCATGGCGCGGCGGAAGGCGATCCGGCGCTCCAGCTGCAGCGCAACGTTCTCGGCCACCAGCGCGGCCTCAATCTCGGGCTTCTTGACCTCCTGGATGTCGAGCAGGATTTCCTTGCCCGTGAGCTTGGACAGCTCCTCCTTGATCTTTTCGATTTCCTGACCCTTGCGGCCGATGACAATGCCGGGGCGCGCCGTGTAGATCTTCACCCGGACACGGTTCGACGCGCGCTCGATGAAGATGCGCGGCACCGAGGCCTGCTTCAGCTTTTCCATCAGCTTCTGGCGGATGATCTGGTCCTCGAGGAGAAGTTTCGGAAATTCCTTTTTCCCCGCGTACCAGCGGGACTGCCAGTTGCGGCGGACGGCAAGACGGAAACCGATCGGATTGGTTTTTTGGCCCATGGAATAAGTTAGTTGGAGTTGCCGTCGGTCAGGACGATGCGGATGTGCGACATCTTCTTGCGGCGGGGCATCGCGGTGCCGCGGGCTCCGGCCTTGAAACGCTTCAGGACGGGACCGTTTTCGATCAGCGCGAACTTGATGGTCAGGCTGTCGGCCGAGAGGTTGTTGTTGTTCTCGGCATTGGCGATCGCGCTCTTGAGCGTCTTCGCAATCAGGCGCGCAGACTTGCGCGGAATCAGGGCGAGATAGTCGACGGCTTCGGCGGCTTTGCGTCCCTGGATAATGCGGGATACGTCGCGCATCTTTTTTGGCGACATGCGCGCGTAACGGGTGAGGGCTTGTACTTCCATGGCGGTGGTGGTGAGGATTCCGGGGCAGGGCCCCGGCGATAGTGGCGCGTCAACGTTGGCCCGCCCTACCCTTTGATCGGTTTTGATGATTAGGTTTTGAGAATCTTGGCGCCCGCGAGGTCACCGGGGCGAATGGACTGGCGGGGGGCGACACTCAGGATGAGGGCCGCGCTGCACGCCGGGCGAAGATCGACGAGGAGCACCTCGGCAATTTCGGTGGTCCCACGCATGACGCGGCACACCATGCCCTGGCGCAGGCCGGCATCGAAGCCGCCGCCGAGCAGGACCAGATCCGCAATGCGGGTGGGCTGAACGGCGACGACCGCAGCAGACGGCGCTGCCGCAATGACCAATGACGAATGCCCAATGACCAATGCCGCCAGCACCGAAGCGCAAACGCGGCGGAATGGGGAGACAATGGGTGCGCAATTGGTCATTGGATATTGGACGTTGGTCATTCGCCGGCGCGCTTAGATCTCCTTGCGCGTCATGCCGCCGTGCGACTTGAAAATCCGGGTGGGCGAGAATTCGCCGAGCTTGTGGCCCACCATGTTTTCAGTGACGTAAACGGCGGTGAAGATCTTGCCGTTGTGGACGCTGAACGTATGGCCGACAAAGTCGGGCGTGATCGTCGAGCGGCGGGACCAGGTCTGGATGGGCTTCTTGGCGCCGGCTTTCACCGCCTTCTCGATTTTCTCGAGCAGGTGGTAGTCGACAAAGAAACCTTTTTTGATGGAACGTGCCATGGTACGAAAGGAGCGACTTACTTCTTATTGCGCGGCTTGCGGCCGTTGTGGTGGACAATGATCATGCTGGTGGAGAGCTTGGCGCGCCGGCGGGTGACATAGCCCTTCGCGAGCTGGCCCCAAGGCGAAACGAGATGCTGGCGGCCGCCACCACCCTTGGACTTGCCCTGACCGCCACCGTTGGGATGGTCGACCGGGTTCATCGCCACGCCGCGAACGGTCGGGCGAACCCCGAGCCAACGCCGACGGCCGGCCTTGCCCAGCGACTGCTGGTTGTGGTCGCTGTTGCCGACTTCGCCGATGGTGGCGCGACACTTCGCGTGCACCAGGCGCAGCTCGCCGGACGGCATCTTGAGGGTCGCCTGTCCGTTCTCGAGCGCGACGAGTTCAAGACTCGTGCCGGCCGAACGGGCAATCTTCGCCCCGCGACCGGGTACGAGTTCCACGCAGTGGACCAGCGTCGACGGCGGGATGAGCTCGAGCGGGAAATTGTTGCCGACGTTGAAGTCGTTCGAGGTCGCCTGGTTCGAGGCGAAGATCGAAGCGCCCACTTCGAGACCTTTCGGCGCGATGATATAACGCTTCTCGCCATTCGCGTAGGCAACCAGAGCCAGATTCGCGGTGCGATTCGGGTCATACTCGATCGCCTGCACCTTCGCGGGCAGATCGAGGAGATCGCGCCTGAAATCGATGATGCGATAGAGCTGCTTGTGCCCGCCGCCGCGATGACGGGACGTCACGCGACCGTAGACATTGCGGCCGCCGGTCTTGTGCTTGTTCTCGGTCAACGCGCGCTGCGGACGCTCCTTGGAGAGGTCCTTCTGCTTGTTGAGCGACGTGAAACGGCCGGCGGGCGTGAGCGGGCGAAATGAATGGATAGCCATGGTGGGATTTCTCCGGAATGAGTCGGACCCGCGTTAGACGAGCTCGATTTTGTCGCCAGCCTTGAGGGTGACGATCGCCTTCTTGTAGTCAGAGCCGATGCTGGGACGGCCCTGGCGGCTTTTCTTGTTCTTGCCGCGGTAATTCTGCACGTTAACCCGCCGGACGGTGACCTTGAAGGTCTGCTCAACCGCCTCGGCGATCTGATGCTTGTTGGCGTGGCCGAAAACCTCGAAGGTATATTGGCCGAGCGTGGACGAGAGCTTGTTGGACTTCTCGGTCAGGCGGACGAGTTTGAGGATTTGGTCGGCTTGCATCAGTTCTTTCCTCCGTTGACGCGGGCGATGATGGCCTCGAGCGCCTTGGTGCTGACAATGATCTTGGCGTATTGCGCCAGATCCAAGGTGTTGAGTTTGGCGGCTTCCTGGAGTGTAACCCGCTCAAGGTTGCGCGAAGCGCGGGCGGTATCCACGGCGAACGGAGCGTCAACCAAGAGAACCTTGCCCTTGGGCGCGATCAGCGAGACGACGGCGTTCATGCCCTTGGTCTTCGCCGCGGGCGCGACAAATGATTCGATGACGGCGATCTCTCCGGCACTGGCGCGATCGAACAGGGCCCGGCTGAAAGCCAGAGCCTTAACCTTGCCATTGATTTTCTTCGAATAGTCACGGGGTTTCGGGCCGAAAACGACTCCGCCACCACCCCACAAGGGTGAGCGGATGGAGCCGGCGCGGGCCCGACCGGTGCCCTTTTGGCGCCACGGCTTCTTGCCGCCGCCCCGAACCTCGCCCCGGGTCTTCGTGGAGTGCGTGCCCTGGCGGTTGTTCGCGTTGATGGCGACGATGACTTCCTTGACGGCTTGGAGGCCCTTATCGCCCTCAAACGTCGGCAGGCCGGCGAAATCCTTTTCGCTGCTGGTCTTGGCGTCGGAACTAAAAACAGTGAATTTCATGGCTGTGTTTCTCCGGGTTAGGCTTTGATGGCCTTGGGCTGGCCCTTGACGGCGGAACGGACGACAACATCGTCGCCGTTGGCCCCGGGGATCGCACCCTTCACCAGGATGAGATTCTTGTCGGCGATGATCTTCACGACGCGGAGGTTTTGCACCGTGCGCGCGTCGCTGCCCATGTGGCCGGGCATGCGCTGGTTTTTCCAGACGCGTCCGGGGGTCTGGCGCATGCCGATCGAGCCGATGCGGCGGTGAAACATCGAGCCATGCGCGGCCGGACCGCCAGCGACCCGAAAGCGTTTTACGACGCCCTGGAAGCCCTTGCCCTTGCTGATCCCGCTCACGTCAACGAGCTGACCTTCGGTGAAGGCCGCAACGGTGACGATGTCGCCAACCTTAAGAGTCGGAGCGGCGTCAAGCCGTACTTCGCCGAGCACGCGGGGCGCTCCATCGAGTCCGGCCTTCTTCGCGTGGCCGAGTTCGCCCGCGGCGGTGTTCTTGACCTTCTTGGTCGAGAACCCGAGTTGGACGGCGTTATAGCCATCAATGGCGGCGGTCTTGACCTGGACCACAGCGCAGGGTCCGGCTTCGACTACGGAGACCGGGACTAGGACGTTTTGCGCGTCGTAGACCTGCGTCATGCCGATCTTTTTGCCTAAAATTTCTGAGATCATGGGCTAAGCGGTAGGTGGAAATATTTCCGTTTAACGACCTACATTAGTCGCGGCCTGGCGGTGCCAAGAATGGCACACAGGCAACTGCTAACGGTTGTAGTTAAGAGTAAGTCTTAGACGTTGATGGTAATATCTACGCCGGACGGAAGGTTGAGTTTCTTGAGTTCGTCCACCGTCTGGGCGGTGGGTTCGATAATGTCGATCAGGCGCTTGTGGGTGCGCGTCTCGAACTGTTCCATGGATTTCTTGTCCACGTGCGGGGAACGATTGACGGAAAGCTTTTCGATGCGTGTCGGCAGCGGAATCGGACCCGAGACGCGGGCGCCCGAGCGCTTGGCGGTCTCGACGATATCCTGGGCGGACTGATCGATCACACGATAGTCGAAGCCCTGGAGTTTGATGCGGATGCGTTGGCCTTTCATGGCTTAAAAAGAACGATGGTTTAGGTGCGGGCGGGCCCCTTGGCGTTGGACTCGATTAGTTTGGCGAGCAGCGAATTCGGGACCTGTTCGAAATGCGAAGGTGTGATCGAAGCCGAGGCACGGCCCTTGGAGAGCGAACGGATGTCCGTGATATAGCCAAAGAGTAACTCGAGGGGAACGCGGGCATCGATAATGCATGCCCCCGCCTTGTTCTCCATGCCGTTGATCGTGCCGCGACGACGATTGATGTCGCCGATGAGATCGCCCTGGTAGTCCTCCGGGGTGGTGACTTCGACGCCCATGATGGGCTCGAGCATAATCGGATTCGCTTTCTTCATCGCGTCCTTGAAGGCGAAGATGCCGG
>JBIJCX010000113.1:0-23065 GCA_044344465.1 Opitutaceae bacterium | reverse complement strand
CGGGCGCCAGCGTGAGCTACACCATCACCTACACCGATGCCGCGAGCATCAACCTCTCGCCCGTGCAAGTGGTGCTCAACGCCTCCGGCGGCGCCGGTGCCACCGTGACCGTGTCCGGCGCGGGCACCACCACGCGCACCGTCACGCTCAGCGGGTTTACCGGCAGTGGCACCTTGGGTATCTCGCTCATGGCCGGCAGCGCGCTTGATGGCAGCAGCAACTCCGCGCCTGCGGCCGGCCCCTCCGCCACGATCGGGGTGACGACCACGCCGCCCGCGATCAACACCCACCCGGCTCCGTTCCCCCCGATCGCCAGCATCGGCGGCAGCGTCACGCTCAACGTCGGCGCCAACTCGCCCAACAGCGGCACGCTCACGTATCAGTGGCGCAAGTTCGGCATGCCGATCGCCGGCAACACCACCGCCACGACGAACCAGCTCACGATCCCCAACCTCTCTGCCGCCGACGCGGGGCTCTACGATGTCGTCGTCGCCAACAACGGTTCGCCGCTCGTCTCTGGCGCCAGCCGCCTGAGCGTCGGCCCGGCGACAGGCCTGCCCGCGGTGCTGACCGCCTCGTCCGCCTTGGCCCCGCGCTTCGAGACCGACGGTGGCACGATTGCCGCGATGATGCGCGCCAGCGACGGGAATATTTACCTTGCCGGCGATTTCACGAGTGTCCTCGGCACGGCGCGCCCGGGTCTCGCCCGCCTCCTCGCCAACGGCACCGTCGACCCGTCGTGGGCGCCCCCACCGGTTGATGGAGACGTGAGGGCTTTCGTCGTGCAGTCCAACGGCAAGGTGATCATCGGCGGCGAATTCGAGACCGTGGGCGGCTACCCTTGCCACGAGATCGCGCGCCTCAATGTCGACGGCTCGTTCGATCCCACCTTCGCCGCCGCGATCGATCTCGGCCGCATTAACGCGCTGCTCGTGATCCCCGTGGGCGACGTGAACCAGGACAAGATCATCGTCGGTGGCCACACCAATGGCTCGATCCTCCGGCTCAACGCCAACGGCACGCGCGACACTGGTTTCGCGGTGGGCGGCGGTGCCAGCGACGACGTCATGGCCCTCGTCCGCCAGTCCGACGGCAGGATCATCGTGGGCGGCGAATTCTCGTTCTTCAACGGTGTGCCCGTCAACGGCCTCGTCCGGCTCGAAACGGACGGCACGCGCGACGCCACCTTCAACGCGCCCGCGGGCTTCGCCGGCAGCAGCGATGGCGAGGGTGGCAGCGAGGATCCGAACGTCTACGCGCTGGCGCTCCAATCCAATGGCCGGTTGATCATTGGCGGTGCCTTCCAGGTGCCCGGCCCCGGCGAATCGACCCACCGCTACATTGCCCGCCTCACCTCCACCGGTGCCGTCGATCCGGACTTCAATCCCGGCAGCCTGCTCGATGGCGAAGTCAACTCCGTCGATCTCCAGTCCGACGGCAAGGTGCTCATCGCGGGGTCGTTCAGCGAACCGAACCTCCGTTATGTCGGCCGGTTGCTCGACAACGGCACGCGCGACACGACGTTCGCGACCGGCAACGGCTTCAACGGCCGCACGCATTCGGCCCTGCGATTGTCGGACGGCAAGGTGCTCGTGGCCTTGGAATGGGCCAGTGCGTTCAACGGCACGAGCGTCGATAGACTCGTCCGGCTCACGGATGGTGGCGTGCTCGATGGGACCTTCGTTGGCGCCGTGCGCGCGTCCGGCACCGTCTACGCTGTCGCGCCCGCACCTGGCAACGTGCCCGGGGAAAACAAGTGGATCGTCGGCGGCGACTTCCGCTACGTCAACGGCATCGCCCGCAGCCGCCTTGCCCGTTTGAACAGCGACTTGACGCTCGATGTCGGGTTCATGAGCACCGGCACGGGTTTCGGCAGCATGGTCAACGCCGTCGCCGTCCAGCCCGACGGTCGGGTGATCGCCGGCGGCTACTTCCAGTCGTTCAACGGCAGCGCGGCCAACTGGCTGGTCCGCCTCGACAACACCGGCGCGCGCGACGCGACGTTCGTGGACGGTTACGGCGTCAACAGTTGGGTGAACGCCCTCGCGCTCCAGGCCGACGGCAAGATCCTCGTCGGCGGCACGTTCAACGGCAATTCGCGGCAGGCGCTCGTGCGGCTCAACGCCAGCGGCGCGCTCGATCCCACCTTCACGCAGCCCGGTGGGTGGGCGGGTGCCAACGTCAGCTCGCTGCTCGTCGCGCCCGATGGCGACATCTACGCCGGCGGTTATTTCGCCGATTACAACGGCACTCCCTCCAGCCGGCTCATCCGTTTCAATGGGGACGGCACGCGCGATGGTAGCTTCGACGTGGGATACGGTTTCAATGGCGGGGTGAAGGCGCTCGCGTTGCAGCCCGACGGCAAGCTCGTCGTCGGCGGGGAGTTTTCCACCTACCAAGGGGACGTCGTCGGGTCGCTCACGCGGCTGCTGCCGAACGGCCTGCGCGACACCGTAGGAAATGGCGGCAGCGGTTTCGCCGCCTACGACTACAACTTCTACGGCGTCTTCGCGGTGCTGGTGCAGCCCGACGGGAAAATCGTCGCGGGCGGTTCATTCGACAATCTCAACAGCGCGTCGGGCTCGCCCGTGACGGGCGTCGCGCGGTTCATCGCCAACGGCATGCCCGATGTGGCGTTTTACGCGGCGTCGACCACGATGGATGTGAAGGCGATGCAGTTTGCCCCCGGCGGGCTGCTCGTGGGCGGCACCAGCCTGACGTTCCCCAATCGCCGCGCCGCCGGTCTCGCGCTCCTCGAAGCCGCACCCGTCCCCGTCATCTCCACGCAGCCGATTGCACAGACTCCGGCGGTCGGCGCCACCAATGTCAGCCTCAGCGTCGGGACGTCCTCCGGCCCGAACCTCACCTACCAGTGGCGGAGAAACGGCATCCTGATCGCGGGCGCCAGCGGCTCGACGCTGACTTTCCCGAGCATCGGTCTCGCCGACGCCGGGAGCTACACCGTCACGGTTTCGAACGTCTACGCCAGCGTCACGAGCAACGCTGCCACGCTCACCGGCACCGGCACCGCACCCGTCATCACGGGGCAAGTTCCCTCCGTGACCGTCACCAGTGGCAGCAGCGCGACGCTGACCGTCACCGCCACCGGCGCGACGAATTATCAGTGGCGCAAACTTGGCGTGCCGATTGCCGGCGCGACCAACACCTCGTTGACTTTCCCGAGCGCCGCCCTTTCCGACGCCGCGCTCTACGACGTGCTGGTGGGCAACGGCCTGGCTGTCACGACCTCCGCGGCCGGCCGACTGCAGGTCCTCGCGAGCCAGAGCATCCAGAATCCGCTGGTGGCCTCCACCACGTTCGGCGCGCTCTTCGAGGCCGGGCCCGAGAGCGGAGACTCCGAGGGCGGCCATGTGCCGCGCCGGGTGCTCGTCGAACCAGGCGGGACCTATTACGTCGCGGGCGAGTTCACCAGCGTCAACGGCTCGCCCCGCCGCGGCCTCGCGCGCTTCCTGGCCGACGGCACCCTCGATCCTGGTTTCAACGTCGAGATTGGTCCGGGCGCGGTTCTCGCGCTGGCGCGCCAGCCGTCGGATGGCCGGCTCGTCATCGGCGGGTTCTTCACCCACGTCAACGGGCTCCCGCGCCACCATATCGCGCGGCTCAATGCCAACGGCACGCTCGATACCAGTTTCAACGCCAGCAATGGCTTCGATGGCACGGTCCATGCCCTCGCGGTCCAGCCCGCCGATGGCAAGATTATCGCTGCCGGCGAATTCTCGGTCTACGGCGCATCGGCCGCCCCGGGCAAGATCGCGCGGATCAGTGCGGACGGCGCGACGCTCGATGCCGGTTTTGCCGCCGCCGTCGGCGCGGGCTTCAACGGCCCGGTTTACGCGCTGGCCCTGCACACCGACGGCACGATTTACGCCGGCGGCGGGTTTACCTTGTTTGGCGCGGAGTCCGCCCCGCGACTCGCGCGGCTGGAAGCGACGGGCAGTTTCAAGGCCCTGTCCGGGCTCGGCTCAGGCTTCAACAACTACGTCTACACGCTCGCTGTCCTTTCCGACGGCCGGATTTATGCCGGCGGCCATTTCACGGCCGTCGGCCCAACCGCCGCTAATTCTGTGGCGCGTTTGAGCGACACCGGTGCGCTCGACACCGCCTTCAACGCCAACCTCGGAGCCGGCTTCAACGGCGCGGTCAACTCCCTTGCTGTCGACAGCTCCGGCAACCTGATCGCCGGCGGCAATTTCTATGCCTTCAACAACACGAATTCCGGCTGTCTCGTCCGCCTCACCTCCACGGGCACGCGGGCGAGCGGCTTTCCGGCCGGCAACGGCGGCGTGAACGGCGTTGTCTTTGCGGTCGGAGTGTTGGCCGATGGCGACGTGCTGGCGGTCGGCGACTTCACCACGGTGAGCGGCGTGCCACGGCTGAATTCCGTCCGCCTCAATTCCGATGGCACGCTCGACCCCGCCCAAGTCACGCGCTGGGGCAAGCCCGATGGCCGCGTGACCAGCATCATACCGGCACCCGACAACAAGTGGCTCGTCGCCGGCCGGTTCGACCGCGTCAACGGCGCCCTGGTCAAGAACATCATCCGCCTGAACGCGGATGGCTCCAACGACCCGACCTACTACACCGCCGGCGGCCCGACGTATGGGACCGTAAACGCCGTCGCCTATCAGGGTGACGGCAAGATCCTCGTCGGAGGCGATTTCAATCTCTTCGAAAATTACACCTCGCCGGTCGATGTCGGCCGGCTCGTGCGGCTCAATCCGAACGGCACGATCGATTTTTCGTTCGACCTCGGTGACGGTTTCGATGGTGCGGTGCATGCGATCGCGGTCCAGGCCGATGGCAAGATTCTCGTCGGCGGTACGTTCAGCGAATGTGATGGGGTCGTGGTCAATGGCCTGGCCCGCTTGTTGCCGGACGGCTCGCTCGACCCGACTTTCGTCACGGGCACGGGCTTCAGCGGGGACAGCTATTATGTCGTCCGCACCATCGTGCCCCTGGTCAACGGACGCATCCTCGTCGGAGGCAACTTTTATACGTATAACAACGTCAGCGTGCCCGGGCTCATCCGCCTCCACGCCAATGGCGTGCTCGATCCCGACTTTTCGCTTGGCACCGGTCTGGTCGGACAAGCGGTTCTCGCGATTCTGGTCCAGCCCAACGGGCAGCTCCTCGTCGGTGGCCATCTCGGCCTCACGGGCAGTCCCGGTCGCTGGGGCATCGCCCGCCTCAATGACAACGGGTCACTCGACACGGCGACGTTCAATCCTGGTGAGGGTTTTCGAATCTACGGTGAAGGCCTCCAAGGCGGCACGGTCACCGCCCTCGCGCTGCAGGCCGATGGCAAGATTGTCGCCGCGGGGCATTTCTCGGAATTCAACGGCGTCGCGCGCGGTGGTCTCGCACGGCTGAATGCCGACGGCACGCTGGACACCACGCTGGCCGAGATCGTCGGCGCCGATGGCTCCAGCAGCATCGCCGCGGTGGGCGTTCGCGCTGACGGCAGGATTCTCGTGGGCGGTGAGTATTTTTCGGCAGGTGGCATCACGCGCCAGGGCCTGCTCCTGATCGAGGGTGCGGCGGTCAACACGCTGCCGACGGTGGCGAGTTTCAATCCGGGCGTGCTCGCTTCGGGGTTGGCAGTGACGGTCACGGGCACGAATCTCATGGGTGCGACAGCGGTGCGGTTCAACGGGGTCAACACCGCGAGTTTCACCGTTAATTCCGCCACGCAGATCGTCGCCATCGCTCCGCCCGGGGTGACCGGCGGAGTGGTCAGTGTGACGACCCCGGCCGGCACTGGGGCGAGCAGCACCAGCTACACGACCACCACCACGGCGCCGACGGGTGGCGGCCGGGCGCTCGTGAATCTGTCAACGTTGACGAACATCGGCGCCGGAACCAGCGCCGGATTGGTGAACTTTACGATTGAGGGCACCGTCGCGAAAACCGTGCTGGTGCGGGCGGTCGGGCCGACGTTGGGCTCGTTCAGGATCGTGGGCTTCCTGGCGGATCCGAAACTGGAACTCTTCAACGGGCAGGCCCAGAGTGTCGCCCAAAACGACGACTGGGATGGGAACGCCGCGGTCGTGGGAGCGACGTCCACGCTGAACGCGTTCCCCTTGCTGAGTGGGAGCAAGGATGCCGCGGCGGTCGTCACGCTCAACCCCGGCACGTACACCCTGCGGGTCGAGGGCGTGGGCGGTACGATCGGTAATGCGCTGCTGGAGGTCTACGATACCGAAACCGCTTTGCGGATTCCGTATTTCGCCTTTGGCCAGCGGTTGGGTGTCGGCACTAACGTGGCGACGGTCGGATTCGTCCTCACCGGTGGACCACAAAGACTGCTCATTCGCGGCCTCGGTCCGGCCTTGGTCGCGAGCGGAGTCGCGGGCGCGCTCGCCAATCCCACGCTCAAGTTGTTCGGGAGTGGCAGCGCGCTGATTGCGGCCAACGACAATTGGGGCACCGCTGCGATCCAGCCCGGGATCGCCGCCGCGACCGCGACCGCCGGTCTGCTGCCGCTCGCCGATGGCAGCAACGACGCCGCGCTGCTTGTCGACCTCGCCTCTGGTGCTTACACGATCCAGGTGACCGGCGTCGGCGGGCCCACGGGAGGCACGCTGATTGAAATCGCCCAGATCGACAGTGCGCGGGCCGCGACCTTCGCGCCCGCGATCACCTACCTCGCGCCGCATCAAAAGGTGCTGGCGGGGCAATCCGCCACGTTCGGTGTCGCCGCGCTGGCCAAGCCCGCCGCCACTTATCAATGGCGCAAGTACGTCGGCGGCATCGCGACGGATATTCCGGGCGCCACGGGCGCGGCCTTCACCGTCGCCACCGTGAACAACCCCGGCGCCGCCGAGGTGACCGGTTACGACGTGATCATCAGCAACGTCATTGGCGGCGTGGTCAACACGGTCACGAGCCCCGTGCGCGTGCTGACCGCGCTCCCCGATTTCCACTCGGCCGACACGAACCGCGACCATCGGCTCAGCGTCGCCGAGGTCACCCGGGTGATCCAACTCTACAACTACCGTTCCGGCGCGACCCGCACCGGAGACTACCACGTGCAATCCGGAACCGAGGACGGCTTCGCGCCGGGGCCGGGGGCGGGGACGGTCACAACGTATCACTCCGCCGATTACAATCACGACGGCCGGATCGATGCAGACGAACTCCTCCGGGTGATCGAGCTGTTCAACCAGCGGACTGGATCCGTTCGCACCGGCGAGTATCGGGTCGAGCTGAGCACCGAGGACGGCTTTGTCCCGGTGCTGCCGCCGCCGACCTAGGCGGGTCCCTGCCGTTGAGAGCTGAAAGCTGAGAGTTGAGAGCTGAGAGTTCAGAGCTGAGAGAACGATCGCCAGAGCTGAAACCGGGCCGCTCTCCCCCTTGCGGAATTTCCGCCGCTGGTGTTCGGTTGCGGCATGCTGTTCAAGCTTTGCTCCGACTACCAGCCGACTGGCGATCAGCCCCAGGCGATCGCCAGGCTCGTGGCCTCGTTGCAGGGCGGGAACCGCTACCAGACGCTGCTCGGGGTCACCGGATCCGGGAAGACCTTCACGATGGCCAACGTGATCGCGCAGTGCCAGCGACCGACGCTGATCATCTCCCACAACAAGACGCTCGCGGCCCAGCTCTACTCGGAATTCAAGAGTTTCTTCCCCGAGAACGCCGTCGAGTACTTCGTCAGCTACTACGATTACTACCAGCCCGAGGCCTACATCCCGTCCAGCGATACGTTCATCGAGAAAGACTCGTCGCGGAACGAGGACCTCGAGCGCATGCGCATGGCCACGACCAGTTCGCTCGTGTCGCGCCGCGATGTCATCGTGGTCGCAAGCGTGTCCTGCATCTACGGCCTGGGCTCGCCCCAGGAGTTCACCGAGATGCGGATCGCGCTGCGCTGCGGCGAGCCCCTCGGGCGGAATCGCCTGCTGGAAAAACTCGTGGACAACATTTACGAGCGCAACGACTACGAGCTGAAACCGGGCCGGTTCCGCGTGCGCGGCGACGTGGTCGACGTGATGCCGGCCTACCTCGAACATGGCCTGCGGGTGGAATTTTTTGGCGACCAGGTGGAGGCATTGAGCGAGTTCGATCCGCTCACCGGCCGCGTCATCCGCCCGCTCGAAAAATTCGATCTCTACCCCGCGAACCAGTACGTCACGACCCGCGGCCGGCTCGAACCGGCGATCGTGGCCATCCGGCGGGAACTCGACGAGCGGGTCGCCTTCTTCGAGAAAAACGGCCAGTATCTCGAGGCGCAGCGCGTCCGGATGCGGACAAACTACGATCTGGAGATGCTCCAGGAAATGGGCTTCTGCAACGGGATTGAAAACTATTCCCGGCACCTCACCGCGCGCCAGCCGGGGGATCGGCCGTTCTGCCTCATCGATTTTTTCCCGAAGGATTTCCTCCTGATCGTCGACGAAAGCCACGCGACCCTGCCGCAGGTCGGAGGCATGTTTAACGGCGACCGTTCGCGGAAGCAGACGCTGGTGAATTTCGGTTTCCGGCTGCCCTCCGCGCTCGACAACCGGCCGCAGAGCATCGCGGAGTTTGAACAGGTGACCGGCCAGACCATCTACGTTTCCGCGACGCCGGCGGAGTTCGAACTCAATCGCTCCACGGTGGTCGCCGAGCAGTTGGTCCGACCGACCGGCCTGCTCGATCCGGAGATCACGATCCGCCCGACCAAGGGGCAGGTGGAAAATCTGATGACCGAAGCGAGGGCCGCCGCGGCGGCGGGCGAGCGCGTGCTCGTGACGACGCTGACCAAACGGCTGTCGGAGGATCTCACCAGCTATCTGCGCGAGGCGAAGATTCGGGTCGAATACCTGCACTCCGACATCGACGCAATCGAGCGGGTGGAAATCCTGCGCAATCTGCGGCTGGGGAACTTCGACGTGCTGATTGGCATCAATCTCCTGCGCGAAGGTCTCGATCTGCCGGAGGTCGCGCTGGTGGCGATCCTCGACGCGGACAAGGAGGGCTTCCTGCGCAGCGAGACGTCGCTGGTCCAGACGGCGGGGCGCGCGGCGCGGCACGAGAAGGGCCGCGTGATCTTCTATGCGGACGTCATCACGCGATCGATCAAGCGCACGATGGACGCGGTGAGTTACCGGCGCCAGAAGCAGCTGGCGTACAACCAGGAGCACGGCATCACGCCGCGCAGCGTGACCCGCACGGCCCAGGCGAGCCTCCATGTTTACGATGGCTCGGACGACAGTGGCGCGGAGGCGGCGCTGGCGGAGACGGTGGACGACGTGGCGGCGGTCATCGCGGAGCTCGAAGACGAAATGCAGGAGGCGGCGGGCCGGCTGGAATTCGAACGGGCGGCGTTGTTGCGCGATCAGATCAACTCGCTCAAGTCCGGCGATTTTCGGAAGACGGCGCGCCCCACGGCGAAGGACTATCCGCGGGCGCGCCAGACCGCCGCGGCGGTCCGGGGCAAGTCGCGGCGGGCGTGAGTCGCACTCGGTGACGTTGCGCTCGGAATCCGCCCATGCGGGTTGTCATCCATAAGATGACATCCACCGCGGTCGGTTCGAGGCGCCGTCCGGCTGCCGTGGCGAACGGCGACCAGAGGGTAGGCTCTGGCCCGACGGGGCCTGCGCTCTGGCGACGGGTCCGAGATCAGGCCGGCGCCGGCCTATTTCGAAGGCAGGGGTCCGATCTCGATCTTGCGGAACTCGACTTCGGTACCCTCCGCCTGGACCGAGATGGCGCCCCGGTCAGCGGTGCAGTTGAAGCCCTCGTTGACGAAGTCGCCGTTCACCCAGACTTTCAGGGTGCGGTCGCGCACTTCGATGACCATGGTGTTCCACTCGCCAACGGGTTTCTCGGAGTTGTCCGTCAGGTTGAGGATCCGGCGCGCCTCTCCTTGGGCGCCGCCAAATTTCTGTCCCTCCTTTTTCGGCCGCCGCGCCTCCATGTCGGGGACTTCAATGTTCTCCATGATGCACCAGAAATCGCCGGCGTTCCCGCTGAACATCTGCACTTCGATCGACTGCGGAAACATCTTGGAGAGGGCGCGGGGCGTGGACGAGTGCACGAGCACGCCGCAGTTGCCCGCCTTTTGCGCGAACCGGTACTCCACCTGCAGCCGGTAGTCGCGGTAGGAGGTCGTGGTGGTGAGGTGGCCGAGCGGCCGGCCGAGGCTCACCAACATGCCGTTGCGCACAATGAAGCTGTCGGGCTCGTCGGGTTTGGTGTCCTTGGCGGGAACGTCCGGCCGCCAGCCGGACAAATCCCTGCCGTTGAAGAGTGACGTCACTGCCGCCGGCGTGACGGCGTCGGACTTTTTGGCGGCGCCCTGGGCGGCGGCGACCGCGAACGAAGCGAGGAACACGAGAGCGAAATGAGATTTCATCATCGGCGGGCGATGCTGCGCGAGTCGGCGGCACCGCGCAAGCCCGTGGCGCGGAGCGTCAGCCCGCGGTTGACGGGCGGTTCGGCCGGAGCACGCCGATGCAGGTGAGGTTCCGGTAGCGCTCGGCGAAATCGAGGCCATAGCCGACGACAAATTTGTCCGGGATCTTGAAGCCCACGAGGTCGGCCTCGAACGGCACCTGTCGGCGGCCCTCCTTGTCGAGCAGCACGCACACCCGCACGCTCTTTGGTCTCAGGCCGTTGATCATCGAGGCGAGCAAGGACAGCGTTTTTCCCGTGTCGAGAATGTCGTCGACGATCAAAACATGGCGATCGGCGACATCGAGCGTGAGGCCGTGGATCAACTTGGGAATGCCGCGCGACTCCGTGGCGGCACCGTAGCTCGAGATCCGGATGCAGTCGAGGCGGATGGGATTGTCGACTTCGCGCAGCAAATCGGCCGTGAAAAGAATCGCGCCGTTCATGATGGCCACGACGGTGAATTCCTCGTCGTGGTAAATGCGTTTCAGCTCGCGGCCCAGTGCCTTCACCCGGGCACGGATTTGATCCGCGTCGAGCAGGACGCTTTCAAGATCAGGGTGAATGGCCGCGGTCTTTTTCAAGGAAGGCATGGGGAGATTTTTTCGGTGCAAAAACCCAATGTCACACTTTTTCGGGCGCCCAGGAAAAGCCCGCCGCGGGCTTTCCCGTGAATGCCTTTGACTACGCGGAGACCGGATTCTTGTTTCCTCGGGTTTTTGCGGAGCAAAAACGCCATGATCTCGATTCGCATCCAGCAGCTGACAAAATGCTTTGGCCCCATCCAGGCGCTGCAGAACCTCGATCTCACGGTGGAGCCCGGCGAGTTGTTTTTCCTCCTCGGGCCCAGCGGGTGCGGCAAGACGACCCTCCTGCGCTGTCTGGCGGGCTTCTACCTTCCCGACGCGGGGCGGATTTTGTTCGGCGACGAGGACGTGACGCGGCTGGCTCCGCACAAGCGGAACACGGGCATGATGTTTCAAAGCTACGCCCTGTGGCCGCACATGAGCGTGGCGGAAAACGTGGCCTTCGGGCTGCATGAACGAAAGGTGCCGAAGGACGAAATCAAGCGGCGCGTGGGGGAGGCGCTTGAGTCGGTCCGGATGGGATCCTACGCGGAGCGCCGGCCAAACCAGCTTTCGGGCGGGCAGCAGCAGCGGGTCGCCCTCGCCCGTGCCCTGGTGATTCGCCCGCGCTGCCTGCTGCTCGACGAGCCGCTTTCGAACCTCGACGCGAAGTTGCGGCTCGAGATGCGCGCGGAAATCCGCCGCGTTTGCCGGGAGTTCAAGCTCACGACCGTTTACGTGACGCACGATCAAAAGGAGGCGCTGTCGATTTCGGACCGGATGGCGATCCTCGATCACGGCCGAATCCTGCAGGTCGGTTCCCCGCAGCAGGTATACCGGCGGCCGGTGTGTCGGACCGTGGCCGATTTTATCGGTGAAACCGATTTCATCCCTGGCCGGATCGTGAGCGCGAGGATGGACGGGGCGATCGTGGATACGGCGATCGGCCGGTTTGAGGGTGTGCTCGGCGATCCGTCGATCGTGCCGCTGGCCGGGGCGGACGTGACGCTGTCGGTGAGACCGGAGTGCTGGGTGCTGAGTCACACGGCGCCGACGAGGAATTGCGTCAAGGGCCGGATTGGCCAGGCGGTTTACCTCGGTGAACAGGCGCAATACGATTTCATCGCCGGTGATCAAGCGTTGAAGATCCTCGAGCTGAATCCCCGCTTTCTCGACCAATCGACGCGGGGCGATGTCTTTGCCGGCGCCGCGCCGGAGGATGTGGTCGTGCTCGGGGCGTGATGGCCGGGGTCGCTAAGCCAATATGTAACCATGCAGTCGGAGCGTGTCCTCCTCTGTCGTGTTGAAACCAAAAGGTGGGCCGTGCACTCCGTGCGCGGCCTCGGCCCTGTCCTTCGACCCGGCCGTGCGCGGAGCGCCCGGCCCACCCTCTAACTGCCTCGTTTGGCTAAGAAAAAAAATGCCCAAGCGCGCTCTTCTGCTCCTCGCGTTGATTGCGGTCGTGGCCCTGCCGTTTGTCCTGCGGCCAAAGCGGGGCGAGCGGGCGCGGGCGGACGACACGGTGGTCATTATCACGCCGCACAACGAGGCCATCCGCTTCGAATACGGGCGCGGTTTTGAGGCGTGGTACCGCGTCCGCACCGGTCGCACCGTTTCGATCGATTGGCGGATAGTCGGTGGCACGAGCGAAATCGCGCGTTTCCTCGAGGGCGAATACGTCGCGGCCTTTGAAAACTTCTGGACCCGCCGTCTCCGCAAGCCGTGGAGCGCGGAGATCCAGGCGGGCTTTCAAAATGGTCGTTTGCCGGCCGATGCGCCACCGCTCGTCAAAGAGGCACGGGCGGCGTTCCTGGCCTCAGAGGTGGGCTGCGGGATTGACGTGTTTTTCGGCGGCGGGACGTACGATTTCGAGAAGCAGGTGCAGGCCGGGCGGCTGGTCGATGCGGGGCTGCTGCGGCTGCATCCGGCATGGTTTACCGACGAGGTGATTCCGCGCCGGCACGGCGGCGAAGACTACTGGCAGCGGGACGGCCTCTGGTTCGGCACGGTGTTGAGTTCTTACGGCATCCTTTTCAACCGCGACGCGTTGCAGCGGCTGGGCATCGGGCGCGAGCCGGTCGAGTGGGGGGATCTGGCGGACCCGCGCTTGATCGGCGAAGTGGGTCTCGCCGACCCGACGAAGAGCGGATCGGTCGCGAAGGCGTTCGAAAACATGATCCAGCAGCAGATGCAGCGCCGTCTGGGCGCGCTGCGGATGGCGGAACCGGCGGCAAGTGAGACCGAGTTGGAGGCGCGCGCGGTGAAGGAAGGCTGGCGCGAGGGCTTGAGACTGGTGCAGCGGATTGGGGCGAACGCCCGCTACTTCACCGACAGTTCGCAGAAGCCGCCGATCGACGTCGCGGCCGGGAATTGCGCCGTGGGTTTGTGCATCGATTTCTATGGCCGCCAGCAGCAGGAGGCGGTGCGACGGCGGGACCATTCGGAGCGGCTCGGCTACATCTCGCCGCCGGGTGGATCCGTGGCATCGGTTGATCCGATCGCGTTGCTGCGCGGAACGAAAAATCGCGCGGCGGCCGTGGCCTTCATCGAGTACTCGCTATCGATGGAGGGGCAGAAGTTGTGGAACTTCAAGCCGGGCACGCCGGGCGGTCCGCAGCGGCTGGCATTGCGGCGGCTGCCGGTGCGGCGGGATTTTTACCAGCGGTCCGAGTGGAAACCGCTGCTCAGCGATCCGGGCGACGCACCCTTTGAGCAGCGTGAACCACTGGTGTATCGGCCGGCCTGGACCGGGGGACTTTTTCGCGAGATGGCGTTCGTCATTCGCGTCATGTGCCACGACACGCATCCGGAACTGGTCGCCGCCTGGCGGGGGATCAACGCGGCGCCGGAGCCGGCCAAGGGACGTGCGCTCGCGGTGCTGCAGGATATGACGACGGTCGAATACGATCAGGTGAAGGATCGGATTTGGCGTGTCCTCGGTTCGAGGGACAAGGTCGACGAGGTGCGCTTGACCCGGGAGCTGGGCGACGTCTTTCGGCGGAATTACGCGCGTGCGGCGGCAATCGCACGCGGGGG
This sequence comes from Opitutaceae bacterium, assembly GCA_044344465.1. Classification (GTDB taxonomy): domain Bacteria; phylum Verrucomicrobiota; class Verrucomicrobiia; order Opitutales; family Opitutaceae; genus ER46. Next base: position 9,068 of record JBIJCX010000113.1, on the reverse strand, counting down.
AAATTGATGGAAACCGGGGTGGCGCGACCGACGCTTCGACCGCGGTCTGGGAATCAGATTACCGCGGCGGACTGGTCGCCGCGCGCAGGTAGACTTCGGGATCGCGTTTCTCCATGTGGCGCGCGGGATGCCCTGGCTCCAGTGACTGCGCACGAGAAACGCGTGGATGGCATCGACATCGAGCCGGGCGGGATCGTCGGAGATCAGGTAACCGGCGTGGTGGAGTTCGTGGGGCACAGTGGGTGCGGTTGTTTTCGTAGCCGCGCTTGAGCGGAGCGAAAGCGTGGCATTTCTTTTGAACGTCCACCACCTTGTCGCTTTGCTCCAATGCGGCTACAATGCGGGGCAGGCTGGCGAACTGACTACTGGTGCATCGAAGAGCAGGGAGCGGAATCCGCTGGCTACAGTTTCGCGAACGCCGCGACAAACGCCGGCCGGTCGGCGGCGCGGAAGAACGAGGTGCCGGCGACAAACGTATCGGCGCCGGCCGCACGGCATTCCACGGCGGTCGCGAGATCGATGCCGCCGTCGACCTCGAGGCGAAAGTTGAGCCCGCGCGCGCGGCGCCAGGCATCGATTTGCCCGAGCTTCGGCAGCATGTCGCGCCGGAAGGGCTGGCCGCCAAAACCCGGCTGGACCGTCATGACAAGCACGAGGTCCACGTCCGGCAGCAGGGCTTCGATCGCGCTGGCCGGAGTGCCGGGGTTGAGCACGATGCCGCACTGGCAGCCCAGCGCGCGGATTTGCGCGAGGGTCGCGGCATGGTCATACGACGGCTCGATGTGGATGCTGATCAGGTTCGCGCCGGCCTTGGCGAACGCCTCGACGTACCGGTGGGGCTCGGCGAGCATCAGGTGGGTGTCGAAAAAGAGGCTCACGCCCGCGCGGCGGAGCGCCGCCAGCGTCTCGGGCCCGAAGGACAGGTTCGGCACGAAGTGACCGTCCATCAGATCGAGATGAAGCCAGGACAGCGCCTGATCGGCGACGCTGCGGGCGCTCGCGGCCAGATTGGCGTGGTCGCCGGCGAGGAGGGACGGAGCGAGGAGCGGAGCGTGCGGGGAGGACATAAGGTGAGGCACCGGAAAATGGAGGCCCGCAGGCGAAAAAGCTCAATCCCTGACTGCAACTCTCTTCCGGTGACGTCGTTTCCGGCCGGCGTCGGGTGTCCCGCCACTTACCAAACATCGAGGACGGTATGGACGATCTTGCCGCTAAGCGACTCGGCCAGGAGTGGCAGCGTCTGGTATTCGGCCTGAAGCTGGCCGCTGTCGGTGAAGACCTCGCGCTGGGCGCTGACGAGACGGCCTTCGAAAATGGGCCGGCCGCTGCGCCGGTCGCGGAGCGTGCAGGCGACGCCCAGCGTGACGTTGAATTTGCGCGCCAGCCCCGTGTCGTCCTCGCGGACCGCGGCGACCTCGCGGCGATAATCGTTGATGACCACCGCGAGCGTCGCATCGGCGGCGTCGGGCGAATTGACCAGCGTGACCCGTTGATCGCGCAGGAAGGACTCGCGGAGGTAAGTCGAGAGCAGCGGTTGCGACTGGGGCAGCAGCGTTTTGTTCGACACCGGCTCAACGTAGATCGTGCGAAACGACGGGATGGCGCCCGTGCCGAGCTGGTAGTGGGAGCAACCGGCGAGACCGAGAACCGACGCCAGCAGCCCGATGGTTGCCCACCGGCAGCCGAAGTGCGGTCGCCCGGAGCGCAAAGCTGAACTCACGGCCGACCGCCAGGAAACATCCGCGGCAATCGTCAACCCGGAGACGTGCCCGTGGTCCGGGGTGGGCCGGGCGCTCCGCGCGCGGCGGTTCTGCGATTCTTGGTTTGTCATGCGGAGACGGGCGATCAGCGCCGTTGGGTTGGGCCGCTGGGACTCCTTCACCCGGGCATCGACCACCGGATTACGCCCGTGGGGCGAAGATCAGAACAGCCAGAAACGTTTCTTCTTGGCCGGCTGATCGGCCGGGGTGCCGGCCGCGGGCGTCACGGCTGCCTTGCCGGCGGCGCCGGCTTCGACCTCGGTCAGACGGGCCTTGGCCCGGTTCGCGATCGCCGATTCCGGGTAGGCGGTGATCGCCTCGTTATAAAACACCCGCGCGGCCTTGTAGTTGCGGCGCTTGTAGAGGTAAAAGTCGCCGATCTTCAATTTGCTCTCGGCGAGCATCGTCTTCATGCCGTCGAGGCCCTTTTCCGCCGCCGCGATGCTCGTATCGCTCGGGAACAGGAGCATGAAATCGGTGAAGTACGTGATGGCTTCCTTGGTCGAGGCTTGATCGTAATACGGTCCGTCGACCAGCGAAGCGTGGGTCTGCGCCAGCTTCAGGTAGGCGTCGGGTGCGAGCAGGCTTTGCGGGTAGCTGTTGATCATCCGGTCGAGCGCATCGATCGCGTTCTCCGTCTGCTTGAGCTTCTGGTGCCCGCGGGCGACGTTCATCAACGACAACGGCGCGTAGTCGCTGTAGGGGGCGTTGGCGACGATGGTCTCGAAGTACTCGAGGGCCTTGTCGCGCTGGGTAAAGCCGGGCAGCAGGCCGAAAAGCATTCGGCCCCGGGCGCCATCGAGGAGGGCGCTGGCGATGCGGTATTGCTCACCGGTAATTTCGTTGAAGCGCTTCGTGTTCGGGTACCGGGTGAGGATCTGCTGGAAATCGTTGAACGCCTTAGTGAAGTCTTTCTTCGACAGCCGGAGGCGGGCCGAGCGGTAGAGCGCCTCGGGCGCGTAGATGGAATTTGGATATTTCTTGGCGATAGCACCGTAGTTCCGAATCGCGGATCGCGTGCTGCCCTCCTCCTCGGAGCGGCGGGCGCTGTTCATCTGGTCGAGCGCCTTGCTGCCCGCGACTCCCGTCAGGCCGGACAGTGCGCCACCCTCGACGCGCCAGCCGGTGGCCGGGCTCCAGATGAGATCGGCATGGGCGGCGGACGTCAGAAGACCGAAAACCAGGGAAAAGAGAGTGATGGCGCGCAGGGCGCCGACAAAGGAAAGACGCATCGAAAAAAGGGTCACCAGCGAATCAGCGCGCTCCCGTAGGTCAAGCCCGCCCCAAATGCCACGAGCAACGTGAGGTCGCCGGGCTTGATGCGGCCGCTGCGGCGGGCTTCGTCGAGCGCGATGGGAATGGAGGCGGCGGAGGTGTTGCCGTAGCGATCCACGTTGACGAAGAACCGTTCCAGCGGGAGTTCGAGGTATTCGGAAATCGCTTCGATGATGCGGAGATTGGCCTGGTGCGGGATGACAAGGGAAATCTGATCCGCATGCAGCTGGTGTTGTTCCAAAATTTCGCGGGCGGCGTCGTCCATCACGCGGACCGCCTGCTTGAAAACCTCTTTGCCTTTCATGCGCAGGCAATGGGAGCGGGCCAGAATCGACTCCGGGGTGCTGGGCGCGCTGCTCCCACCGTGGGAGATATAAAGCAAATCGACGCTTTCGCCCGAGGCGCCGAGCCGGGTGCCGAGCAGGCCTTTCCCGGGTTCGGCGCTCACGCCAATCACGACGGCCCCGGCCCCGTCGCCGAAGAGCACGCAGGTCGTACGATCCTGCCAGTCGACGATGCTCGAGAGTTTTTCCACCCCGATGACCAGGGCCTTCTGGTAACGGCCCGAGGAGATCATCGCACAGGCGGTGTCGAGCGCGTAGACAAAACCGCTGCAGGCGGCGTTGAGATCGAAACACGCGGCATCGGTCCGGATGCCGAGCTTGTGCTGGATGATGCAGGCTGCGGCGGGCATCGGCAGATCCGGCGTCATCGTCGCGACGACGAGCAGGTCGATCTCGGTCGCCTTGATTCCGGCATCTTCCAGGGCACGGCGGGCGGCCTGGACGGCCATGTCCGAAGTGGCCTCGCCCGGGGCGGCGATGCGGCGCTCCCGGATGCCGGAGCGGGTGCGAATCCACTCATCCGACGTGTCAACCGAGTGCGCGAGCTCCTCGTTGGTCAGAACGCGTGCCGGAACATAGGAACCGGTGCCGAGGATGACGGTGGAGCGGGTGGGCATCTAATCTACGGGGTGCGTCTCGCGTCAGCCGAAGACCGGCTGGGCGAGCAGTTCGTTGGCGCGGGCGATGTCGGCCTCGATGTGCTGATTCATATCCGCCTTCAGGATTTCGTTGGCGGCCCGAAGGGCGCTCTTGATCGCGCGGCGGTTGGAGGAACCGTGGGCCTTCAGCACGTTGCCATTGAGGCCAAGCAAGGGAGCGCCGCCGTAGCGCTCGGGGTTGATCCGCTCCTTGAGGGCGTTGAACGCACCCTTCGAGAGCAGCGCCCCGGTGGCCCGCATCGGATTGGCCTGCAATTCCTCCTTCAGCACCGCGGAGAAGAATTTCACCAGCGATTCCCAGCTCTTCAGCATGATGTTGCCGACGAAACCATCGCACACGACGACATCGACATGCTCCGCAAAAACATGAAATCCCTCGATCGGCCCGGCGTAGTTGATCAGATCGCCGACGCGGCGCAGGAGTTCGTTGGTCTCGGTGATGAGCGCGCTCCCTTTGCCCTCCTCCGTGCCGATATTCATCAATCCAACCCGGGGCGCCTGAATCCCCAGCATCACCCGGCAATAATGGCTGCCGAGGATCGCGTTGTGGACGAGGTGCTCCGCCTTGGCGTCGGGGTTGGCGCCTGCATCGATCAGGACAAACTGGCCGCCTTCGCGCGGACAGATGGCCGCGAGGGCCGGGCGGGCAACGCCCTCCATCGTGCGCAGGCGCAGCGTGCCACCAGCCATCAGGGCGCCGGTGTTACCGCAACTGACAACCACCCCGGCTTCACGGTTCTTCACGAGCTCGATCGCCCGCACCATCGATGAATCCTTTTTCCGCTTCAGGGCGTTCAGCGGCTTGTCCTCCATCGTGATCACTTCGGAGGCATGGCGAATCGACAGCCGGTTGCTGCGTTGCAGTCCGGCCTGATTCACCAGGGGCCCGAGCACGGCCTCGTCCCCGACCAGAATGATCGAATTCAGAGCCGGATATTGGTTGAGCGCGAGCTTGACGGCGGCGACGACCTCCAAGGGGCCCAAATCTCCGCCCATGGCGTCGACCGCAATGCGATCAGAAGCGCCGGAAGTGGTAACCATCGCGGGGAACGTGGGGTGCGACGGCGACTGCGGGATCAAACTTCGACGTTTAGCACCTGACGACCGCGATACATGCCATTCTTCGGATTCACGCGATGCGGTCGGAACGTGCTGCCATCGGTCGGATCCTTGGCGAATTCTGGCGCCTTGAAAGCGTTGCCCGCACGGCGGTTGGCGCTGCGGCGTTTGGATTGCTTGCGTTTCGGATTGGCCATGGGAGGGAGCTTTTTGAGTGCGTACGCGGGTCGAAAACGACCGCTGGTTTAGAGTGAAGGGGTCGGAGTAAAGGGCGGCGCCCGGGTGGGTCAAGCGTCATAATCGCCCCCGGATCTCAGAGGTAAAAAACGATGGCGAGTGCCGCCGCCGTTGCAATTCGGTACCAGGCAAAGACCCCAAGCCCATGACGGGTAAGCCAGTGCACCAAAAACCGCACACACACGGCGGCGGTCACGGCGGCCACCAGCGCACCCAGCAGGACGTGCGGCCAGCCGAAAACTTGAATCATCGCGGCGCCGCTCTTGTAGGACTTGAACAGGGAGGCAGCCGTCAGCGTCACGAAACCGAGCAGAAAACTGAACTCGGCGGAGCGCCGGGGATCGAGCCCGGCAAAGTAGCCGCCGACAATCGTCATCATCGACCGGCTGGTGCCAGGCCACATCGCCAGACATTGGAGCAGCCCGATGCCCACCGCGGCCTTCGGGGTCAGATCGTCGAGCGCATGGCCGGAGGCTGGAGGCGGGGCGGCGTTCTTCGCGCGCTGATTACGCCACCATTCCGCGTAGAACATCAGCAGGGCCCCGGCAACCTGGGCCACGATCACGGTGCCGACGGAGAACAGGTGCTCGTTAATCCACGAGTGCGCCAGGAAGCCGATCGCCGCCGCAGGCATAAACGCGATGATCACGTTGACCAACAGGCGCCTTCCCGCCGGATCGCGACCCGCGAGTCCGCGGACCATCGCCACGAACTGGGACCAGTAAAGGAGCGCGACCGCGGCGATGGCGCCAAACTGGATCACGACGGTGTAGGTGTCGGCCGCGAGTTTGAGCGTAAGCGGCTCGCCCCGCGGCTGCTTCGGCGACGGTTTCTTGTACCAGAGGGTCTGCCCGTCGCGGCCGACGAGCGGCCGATCCGACTCGAGGTGGAGGAACCGGGTGGCGATGATCAGGTGTCCGGTCGAGGAAATCGGAAGAAACTCGGTGACGCCCTCGACGATGCCGAGGACGATGGCGTCGGTCGCGCCCAGCTCGGCGGCCGGCGCCGTATCTTTCGGCACGGGATTGCCGGCCGCCGGTTCCGCTCCCGGCAGCAGGGTGGCGAAGGTGATGGCGAAAGCCAGGGCGAGTTTGATCACGTCGGGTTTGGTTTCAGCTTTGGCCCGGTCGCGCAAATTTATTTCCCGCGATCTACCCTGCCGGATCGACAAATCTTCCCTTCGGGCCGAAAATTTTCGGGTTGAAACGCACCGATTGTCGGTCGGGCTCTACGCCCGCCCGGTTCACGTGCAGCGCGCCCGGTGCGCCCGCCAGCTCCGACCCGCCCTCCATGCCCACACTTTCCCATCTTACTATTCAACTCGCCGCCGGACGCGATCTTGCCGCCACGGAGGTTGAGACGGCCGCCGCGGCCTTGGCGGCGAACGAGGTTTCCGACGACGCCAAGGGAGAGTTTCTGGCCGCGCTGGCGGCGAAGGGTGAGACGCCCGGCGAGGTGGCGGCGTTTGCGGCGGCGTTTCGGGCCCGCGCCATCGATCCGGGAGTAGGGGCGTGGGCTGCGCGGGCGATCGACATCGTCGGCACCGGGGGCGATCACGCGGGCGGATTCAATGTTTCGAGCCTGGTCGTGCTGGTGCTCGCGAGCGCCGGAGTGCCGGTGATGAAACATGGCAATCGCGGCATCACGTCGAAATGCGGGAGCGCGGATCTACTTGCAGCGCTCGGGGTCAACCTCGAGGCCTCGCCGGAACAGCTGCACCGCGCCTTGGAACAGCTGGGTTTTGTGTTCTTCTTCGCCCCGGCGTACCACCCGGCATTCAAGCATATCGCGCCGGTCCGAAAAGCGCTCGCGGCCCGCGGCCAGCGCACGGTGTTCAACATCCTCGGCCCGCTGATCAATCCCGGCCGGCCGGCACATGTGCTGCTCGGTTCATTTTCCGCCGCCTGGGTGCCGAAGCTGGCGGGCGCACTCGACGCCCTCGGGGCCGAGGGAGGGCTCGCCGTGCATGGCGTCATCGACGCGAACCGGGGCATCGACGAGTTGACGACCGCGACGACGAATCGCGTGCGGGGATTCGGCCGGCGGCGCGACATCGACGGGGAATGGCAGGCCGAGGACTTCGGTCTGCGACGCTCGCCGTTCGCGGAGCTCGCCGGCAGCGACCTGGCGGGGAACCTTCTCCTGGTCGAGGCGCTCCTCGCCGGGCGCGGACCGGCCGGGCTCGTGGATACGATTGTGCTCAATGCCGCGGTGGCGATGTGGATTGTCGGCCACGTGGCCGAGGTGCGCGACGGGCTCGCTCCGGCGCGTGAGCTGCTGCTCGGCGGCGCGGTGCAAAAGAAGATCGCGGCGACGAGGGAGTTCTATCGCTCGTGAGTGCCATCACCCGGCGGTTCTTCGGCACGGACGGGGTCCGGGGCGCGTACGGCGGACCCCTCATGAACGAGGCGTTTGCGGCGCGGCTTGGGTTTGCCGCCGCCGCCTGGTTGCGGCACCCGGGCCGGGTTTTGATCGGACGCGACACGCGGTCGTCGGGCCCGGCCCTCGAGGCGGCGGTGGCGCGCGGGATCCTCGCGGGCGGCGCCGAACCGATTCTGCTTGGGGTGTTGCCGACTCCGGCCGTCGCCCGGGCGGTGCGGACGCAGCCGGCGGCACTCGGGATCGTGATCACGGCGTCGCACAATCCGGCCGAGGACAACGGCATCAAGTTCTTCGGTCCGGGCGGCTTGAAACTGACGGATGCCGATGAGCTCCGGATCGAGCACCTGTTGCCCGACACCGTAACGGAGTCGCGGGACGTGCGGCCGTCCCGGCGCGAAACGCCCTCGCAGGCGGTTCATGACTACCTGTCGGCCGCGGGGGCGCTGCTGCCGGCAAACTCGCTCGCCGGCTGGCGCATCGTGGTCGACACGGCCCACGGCGCAACGTGTGCCACCACCCCGGTCGTCTTGCGCGGGCTCGGGGCGGAGGTGATTGCCATCGGCGATGCGCCGGACGGACGAAATATCAACGCGGGCTTCGGCAGCGAGCATCCGGGTCCGCTCGCGGCGCGGGTGCGGACTGATCGCGCGCGGCTTGGCATCGCCCATGACGGCGACGGCGATCGCTGCGTGCTGGTCGATGAGGCGGGCGGCGTGCTTGACGGCGACGAGATGCTGACGCTCCTCGCGCTGCAGGCGATCGCGGAGGGGCATCTCGCCGGCAACACGCTGGTGATCACGCAGCAGAGCAATCTCGGGGTCGACGCCGCCCTGGCGGAGGCGGGCGGGCGCGTGGTGCGGACCGCTGTGGGCGATCGCTACGTGATCGAGCGGATGCTCGCCGAAGGAGCCTCGCTTGGCGGCGAATCGTCCGGCCACATCATCTGTTCCGATGTGTCGCCGACCGGGGACGGGTTGGTCGCGGCAATGCGGGTAATCGGCGTGATGCTCGCCACCGGCCGGCCGCTTTCGGAGCTGCGGCGCTCGCTCAGGAAATTTCCGCAGGCCGGCGCGGCGTTGCCCGTGCGGGAGAAAAAACCGCTGACCGACCTGTGGGCCCTGCCGGCGGCCATTCGCGCGCTCGAGGCCGAGCTTGGCGTGCAGGGTCGCGTTCTGGTGCGGTACTCGGGCACGGAGTCGAAATTGCGCCTGTTGGTGGAAGGTCCGACCATCGAGGCGGTGGAGTCGGGCCTCGCGCGATTGCGGGCGGCGGTGGCGGCCGACGGGCTGCATGGCTAGCCCGGGGAACTGTAGCGGCGGTCTATGACCGCCGACTGGAGTTTGGCCAATTTC
>JBIJCX010000400.1:0-7173 GCA_044344465.1 Opitutaceae bacterium | reverse complement strand
GGCTGCAGCTTCGACTGTGGTTCCTCGCTTGCCTGGCGGCCGGGCCTCTTGCCGCCGCCACCGGGCGTCCTAATTTGCTCTTCATCCTCACGGAGGATCAAGGCGCCCAACTGAGCTTTGTCGGCACGCCCGGGTTGCAGACGCCGCACATGGACTCGCTAGCGCGCACGGGGGTATACTTCAACCGCGCCTATGTGGCGTATCCGGTGTGTTCGGCGTCGAAGGCGGCGATCTACACCGGGCTCCACAACCACGCGAACGGCATCCTCAACAACACGCTCAACTACCACAAACCCGCGGCGCAGGTGACCGCGGCCGAGCGCGAACATGTGTTGTACCGCACGAACCGCATTCGTGACGCGGTGCCGACGCTCGTGGAGCGCCTGCACGCGGCCGGTTTTTATCAAGGCGTGACAAGCAAGCTGCAGGTGCTGCCCAACGAGAAGTTTCCCTACGACGAATTCATGGGCCCAGGCGCCGCCCGTCCCGGGCTGGCAGAATTCATCGCGCGCGCGGCGCACGGGCAAACCGTGGCATCTCTTCTACAATATCTCCCCGTCGCACCGGCCCTACCAGGTGAACCCGGCGGTGAACTTCAGCCTCGATGTGGCCAACCTCTTCAACGAGCCGCAGTCCTGGTACCGCGGTCGCAAGGAACGCGCACAGCGCACGCTGTACAACTTCGTGACCGTCACCGCTGGCGTCAACGGGCGGTTTTGAGGGTGAAACCGAAACCGTGAGATTCCTCCTTTCCATCTTGATGTGCGGCGGCTCACTGGCCGCGTGGCATGCGTTGAGGGCAGGGGAATCCACTCCGCCACGCTTCAAGGCTTACTACACCCGCTTGCCCTTCGATGACCACGGGTTCACCGGCAAATATGCGGACATCCTCGTCGAGTTGCCGCAGCGGGGGCGGGTCGTCTTCAGCCGCGAGTTCGGTTATCAACCCCGCTGGCTGCCGCTCGGCGGCAAGCCGCACTCCGTCGCCCGGTTGATTGCGCGCAGGGGTGATGGTCCGGAGGAGCGGCCGGACAATCATAACATCGCGTGCCATGCCGCCATTGTCGCGCAGACGGACGCGAGCGTCACCGTCCACTGGCGTTACGCGCCGGATATCAGCAGGCAGTCGTTCACCGACTTCCGCGCGGCCTACAACGAGGCGGGCAATCCCGCGCCGTTCTACGCCGAATACGCCGACGAATACTTCACCATCGACGCGGACGGCACAGTGGTCCGCACGGTGAAGAACGGCTGCTACCGGCCCGATGACTGGAACGACCCGGGCAATCAGATTGAGCAGACCCTGCAACTCACGCCCGACGGCATCCGCGAAGCCGCCTGGCGCCCCGCGCGCCTCTCCAGAACTCGCGCACCTCCTGTCGTCGGCGCACCGTTGAAGTCCGGCCGCGCCAGCCATGCGATTCGCCACTGGCGTTTTGACGAGGGCACGGGGTTCGCGACCACGGAAACGCAATCCGGCCAGGCCTGCGACATCGGAGGCGTGGAGGCCTATTGGCGGCCGGGAGTGTCCGGCACTTGTCTGTCGTTTGATTCGTACAGCAGCTCCGTTACGTTGCCGGCGCTGCAGAGTCCTCGATTGAAAGACGAGTTCACCGTCTCCGCTTGGATCGCGATCCAGGAGTATCCCTTCAATCTCGCGGCAATCGTGGACCATCTCGACGGCAACAGAGGTTATCTGCTCGGTGTCAATGCCAGGGGCCAGATCGAATTCCGGATCGGCAACGGCGACGCCGTTCAGTCGGTGATCACCGAGCGAGTTCCGCTCTACGAGTGGGTGCATGTCGCTGCGGTCGCCAGGAGCGGCGCGGCCGCGGACGTTTATCTGAATGGCAAACCGGGCGCCACCGCGGCCAAGGTGGCCGCCTTCGTAGCCGCGACGAACACGGATCTGAGCATCGGCATGACCCGTTCGCTGCGGCAGTCTCCGCTCTTGGCCGAGCGCGCGGTGACCAAACAGTTTCAGACGGCGATGGTGTTCAGCGGTCTGATCGACGAAGTGCAATTGTTCGACCAGGCGCTGAGCGCATCTGAGGTGAGCGGGGAACACGCCGCGCTCAAGCCGGCAGCGGCGCGTTCGTTGCAACCGTGGGTGCTGCCCGCCGGGCCGGAAGTGTCGCCGGGGTTTCGCGCCGAATACACGAAGCTGAATTACAGCCCGGAATGGGACGGGCTCTGGCGCGTGGGCGACTGCGCGGACATCGTGGTGACTTTTGCCGACAAGCCGTGGCGCTACGTTTTCTGGCGCGGCACGCGTTACCTCCCCTCGTTGGTCACCGCTCACGGCCCGGGCGGCATTTGGAGCAACGATCAGGGCGCGGAACGCTATGACGGCAAGGAGCGCCAATGCTACGAGCACATGTCCGACATGCTCTGCCGGTTTTCCCATGCACGCATCATTCATCGCTCCGACGCGCGCGTCGTGGTGCATTGGCGAAACGCGTCGGCGTCCATTGATTATCGCTGGCCCGCGCTCGACCCGAACGGTTGGGGAATTTGGACGGACGAATACTGGACCATTTATCCCGACGGCGTTTCCATCCGCCACCAACTGGTCCACAACCACACCGACAAGGCGATCACGGCCGAGTTAAACCAGAACGAAATCCTCTGCCACCCGGGCCAGGCCATCGAGGATGTGCTGAACGATGCGGGCGTGATCATCGCCAACTCGGACGGTGAAACCATGACCATCAAACGCTCGGACCCGCCATTGAGCAAGCGCGTGGGCAATTGGAATCTCCAACTCGTGAATCTCAAGGGCCAAACCAAACAGTTCGAGATCGGCGAAGTCGGCGCGTGGAGTCAGACGCATCTGCACAACGACGTCTGGTGGCGGGGATGGAATCACTATCCCGTGCAGGTGATTCCGAGCGATGGCACGCGCGTCCATACCTCCGACCGTCCGTCCTCCACGTGCCCGGCAACCTTCCATGAACTGCGCCACAAGGACGGCAACAACATCGAAGCCATGGTCATGTATGGCTTGACCGACAGGCAGCCCCGCGAATTGACGGCGCTGAACCGCTCGTGGAACTTCGCGCCCGCCGTGACGGACACCCGCGATTGCGTCTCCCTTGGCTACGAGAAGCGGGAACGCGCCTTCAAGTTCACCAGGACCGGCGACGCCGTGGCTTTCACAGTCCAAGCCACCAAGGAGCAGCCGCTGGAGAATCCCGCGTTCATCATCGCCCACTGGGACAGTCCGGAAGGCAACGTTTTGCTGAAGATCGACGGTCAGACCAAAGCGCACGGCAGGGATTACCGGTCGGGCATCGAAGTGGATTCGAACGGAACTTACACGCTGGTGATTTGGATGCCGTGGTCGGCGACGGAAACGGTCGCGTTTGCGGTCGGGAAGAAGGAGTAGTTTTCCATGCTGAAGCCTATGCAACACCTGCTCGTCGCCGCGCTGACCGCCGTCGCACTTCCCGTGCTCGGGCAAACCAGCCCACGGCCCAACATCGTCCTCATCCTGGCCGATGATCTCGGTTACGGCTCGCTCGGTTGCTACGGTAATGCGGAGGTCAAGACGCCCAATATCGACCGTCTCGCCGCCGGCGGCATGCGATTCACCGACTTTCACAGCAATGGCGCCATGTGCACACCCACGCGCGCGGCGCTGTTGACCGGACGCTAGTCGTCTGCATGCAACTGAAACCCGACCACGTGTTTGCGAACCCAGCGGAAAAGCGCGGCTCAGGTCAAAGGTCACCGGCAGCCGCAGCGCGCCGGTCGCAGTGCGCGGATTCGTGCGGAGGACGTTGACCAACCGCCCGTGGGGCGCACACAGGATGTTGCCCTCAATCCTCTGGCGCCACTGGGCGGCATGCAGGAGATCGGCGTCCTCCGGCGCGGAGAACACCAGTGACGCCCGCTGCAGGCGGGGGCGGATGGCGGCCGCGCGTTCTGCTCCGCTCAGAACCGCACCGTCAGGCTGGTCTGAATGGTGCGGCCAGGTTGGCGCTGGACCGAGTTGCTGTCGGCCAGTTTGTATATCTCCTGGTTGTCCATGAGATTTTGCACCTTGGCGCCGAAGATGTACTGGACTCGGCCCTTCCAGGGCAGGACGTAGCGTACCACGCCATCGAATCGCCACTTGGCGGGCATCGTCCAGGAGGGCGTGTTGGCGATGCCGCCGAGCGTCGTGAGGACCGCCGGATCAATGGGCCGCGCGCCGATGAAGATGGAGCCTAGCGCGAGATCGAGGCCCTTGAGCGGCCCGGCGCGGAAGGCGTACTTGTTGAAGGCGGTCAACATGTGGTACGGCGCGTACATGGAACGTGCCCCGGTACGGGTGTCGCGGGAGTCGTTGTAGGCCTAGCCGCCCATCACCGACCAGGCGTCGGTGACGCGCGCGTTGAGATTGAACTCAGCGCCACGCGACTTGATGCCGTCGATCTGGATGTACCAGTCGCCATCGCGATTCGGGTCATCCTGCGCGATGTTCTGCTGCCTGATCTCGTATACCGAGATGAGCCCCTGGATGCGATCGCCGGCGGCGCTGAAGCGCAGCCCGGCCTCCATCTGGTTGCCTTCCTCAGGGTCAAGCGGCGTACCGTCCTCCTGGCGCAGGAACACCGGCACAAACGAGCTGTTCGCGTTGGCGTAGAACGTCAGCTTCTTCTCGCGGTCGAAATGATACACGATGCCCGTACTGTAGGTCGTCGACTTCGCCCGGTTGTCGAAGGTCATCATGCTAGTGGTTGAATTGAACCGGCGGTCGGCGGTCCGCGTGTGGCGGAGCCCGCCAGTGAGAAAGAGACGCTCCTCGAGGAACGAGACGACATCGGCGACATAAAACTCGGTGTTGCGCGTGAGGTCGAGGTTGCGCGCGCCGGCCGGGAGCGGCGGGCGATCGGCCTTCGCCGGCACCATCGGCGACAGCGCCGGATTCATCACATTGATCGGCGGCACCATGTTGGGGTTGAAGCCGGCGCGACGCATGTCGACGAGGAAGTCGGCGAGCGTGAGCGTGGGGTACTGATTGAAACGATTGCCCGCATGGTTCGTCGGCCAGCGCTGGTTGAGGGCGGCCGCCGTGGCCGCCAGGCCGCCGCGGTTGTAGATGCCGTCGCGATTCCAGACGAGCCCATCGGATTGATCCCAACTGAACCCGAGCAGTCCACGGTGCTTCGCCGGGCCGGTCGAAAAGTTGGTTACGAGTTCGTTGCGCGAGCGGTAGTTGTCCACTTCCTGGATGCGCACGCGCCAGCGTTTCGGCATCAGCACGGCGTCCTTGAGCAACGTGAGCGAGCCCTGCTCCGGCTGGGTCTCGTCGTAGAGCTGGTCCTTGGAATCGTAGGCAAACTGGATCCGGAGCTGAATGTTCTTGGAGAAGGCGTGCTGCAGGTCCGCCATCGCGAAACCCCGTTCCCAGCGGCGGAAGTCACCGGGAGCCGAATAGCCCTGCCGGTTGTCATCGTAGGCCAGGAAAGTGCCATCGGCCAGGGCGAAGCCCCGCGGCTCCGCGCGGAACATTGGCTGGCGCCACACCGCACCGCCATCCTCCTCCTTGACGTAGAGGCATTCGACCGCGAGCCGCGTCTGCGCTGCAATCTGCCACGTCACAACCCCGGAGACGGCTTTCTCCCCGTGGGAAATCCTCCGGTAGTATTCGCCGTCGTCATACACACCCGTCAGCCGGTAGCGGAACGGAGAGGTCTTCGACCCGATCGGGCCGGTGGTGTCCAACTCGAAGCGCCACGAATCGAGGGGGCCGTAGCCGCCGCGGATCGTTGTCGACGCCTTCTCGCGCGGTCGCTTCGTCACACGGTTGACCGTCGCGGCATAGCCGCCCTGGCCAAAGAGCACGGCGGCCGGGCCCTTGAGCACCTCCACGCGATCCACATTCGCGAGCGACACCGTGCCGATGCTCTCCTGCTGCAGGAAGCCGTTCAGGAATTTCGTGTTGGCATTGGCGAAACCCCGCACCGTCCAAGCGTCGTTGTTCGAGGTCGGCACGAAGCCCGGCACGTATTCGAGCACGTCCTCGGTCGTCCGCGCCAGGGTATCCTGGATGAACTCCTGGTTGAGCACGGTCACGTTCATCGGAATGTCGGCGATGGCCGTGTTCATGCGCGTGACCTCCGCGGCGTTGGTCGACTGGTAGCCGATGTCGCGGCTGCTGGTCACCTCGAAGGCGGAGAGCTCGACCGGCGGGGTGTCGGCGGCCGGGCGCGCGGGCGCCGGGGTGATCTGAGCGGACACGGGAAGCGCAGCGCACACGGCCAGCGCGAGCCGGGAGGAGAAGCGAAAAACGCAGGCAGGGGGGAGGTTCATGGGGGAGTCGGGGTTGAGTTCCGTGCGCAGGGGCGGCGGAACCCGCTGGCACGATGCCGAGGTTGCACCGTAATCCGGCCCTACAAAACGAGAATCGCGCGGTCCCAATTTCGAACCGCGCGACGGACCGCGCGTCCACCCACCGATTTGGCGGCGCCGTCCACCCGCGGCCCAGATTGCATTCCGCGGCCGGATCCGTGGGCCGACCTGCCTACTTCCTCGCTTCACCGCGGCTGCCGGGAGTGAGCGCGGTCGATCATCGAAAGGATGATCGCGGGGATCTGCCAAAGGAGGTATTCTCTGCGGTCTGATTGAAGCTCTGCGGTGCCACCAGGATTGGGGAGGCTGAGCCAGGGTTGCACCGCAGAGACAGCGGACGACGCAGAGAGAATGGCAGCGCCACCGCGTTACACTTGATCCATGCTACGCACTTTCGCGCCGATTTTCCTCGGAGGCCAACGCGCTGGCCTACGGCGAGCCCTTCGGTTGCGGTTGCCGCGTTTGGATTTTCGAGTCGAAGCCTGCGAGCCAGGTCTCGATTGCCATCCGCGCCCAGCTCAAGCCCATCGGCCACACAATTCAGGGCATAAGATATCATCGCTTTCCGCAACCTGCCCCCTCGGGGCCCCCGGCTTGCGTCGTGTGTTATCCTCCAACGTCCAATCCCAGTACCCTGCGCAATTTTCCTTCCTGCCGCCGCTGCCCCGCCCGCCATGCCCTCAGCCGATCCCTCAATTGCCCGCTGGTATGCGGAAGAGGTGCAGCCGCACGAGGCGGCCCTGCGGGCCTGGCTGGCCAGTCGCTTTCCCAATCTCGCGGACGTCGATGACCTCGTGCAGGAATCGGTGCTGCGGGTGCTGCGCGCGCGGGGCA
>JBIJCX010000112.1:0-23171 GCA_044344465.1 Opitutaceae bacterium | reverse complement strand
GTCGGGCTTGGGCTCGGCCGGCGTGCGCGAATCCATCACGATGCCCATGATTTTTTTCCGCGTGGCCTTCTCGTCGCCGAAAATGTCGATCGTGTTGCCGTAGCTCTTGCTCATCTTCTGGCCGTCCAGCCCCGGAACCACGGCGATCTCGTCCCGGATCTCCGATTCCGGCACCACCAAAGTTTCCCCGTAGGTCTGGTTGAACTTGATCGCGATGTCGCGCGTCATCTCGAGATGTTGCTTCTGGTCGCGACCGACCGGGACCCGATCGGTGTCATAAAGCAGGATGTCGGCGGCCATCAGCACGGGATACGCGAACAATCCGAAGTTGGGCGAAATACCCTTGGCCGTCTTGTCCTTGTAGCTGTGCGCCCGCTCGAGCAGCCCCATCGGCGTCAGCGTGCCGAGGAGCCACGAAAGTTCGACCACCTCGGGCACGTCGCTTTGGCGCCAGAACACGCTGTGCTTTGGATCGAGCCCGCACGCGAGCCAGTCGAGGGCGACCCCGAGGGTGTGCTTGCGCCGCTCGGCGGGATCGAAGAGCGACGTCATCGAGTGGTAGTCCGCGATGAAGTAGAAACACTCCCCGCGGGACTGCGCGTCGATTGCCGGCCGCATGGCGCCGAAATAATTCCCGATATGGAGCGTGCCGGAAGGCTGGATGCCGGTGAGAGTGCGCATCGGCACAGCAGACAGAGGTCCGGAGGCGGAGGACAGAAAAAACTTTACCGCGGCCAACGGCTCACGGCCCCGGCGGTAGTTCCTCGGCTGGTGGACACCCGGATGGCGCGTCAATCCCGGCGCGGGGTGAGCTTCACGGTCGGGCGGGTGTGCGCGATGGTCGCCGCCGCCAGGCAGCCGCTGAACGCCATCGCCGGAGCCACGAGCGCGCGCCGGCCGAGCACGGCACCGGGGTTGAGCACGGCATTGCAGCCGACCTCGGCCTCATCGCCCAGGATCGCGCCGAATTTCCTCAGTCCGGTCTCAATGGCGCCGCCGGTCGTGCGGACGATGATCGGTTGCTGATCGAAACGCAGGTTGGAGCAGACCGCGCCCGCGCCCAAGTGCGCCCGGTTGCCGAGAATCGAGTCGCCCACGTAGCTGAAATGCGGCACCTGCACGCCGTCCATCAACAGGCAGTTCTTGAATTCGCACGCCGCGCCGAGCACGCATCCGGCGCCGGCAATCACGTGGTTGCGCACAAACGCCCCCGGGCGGATTTCCGTATTTGCCCCAATCCACACCGGCCCGATGAGCGTGGCATACGCCGGGAGCCTGACCGTCGGATGCAACCAGACCGGCCCCTCGATGTGAACCCCGGGCGGGCGGGACGCCACCCCCGGCGCCTCCATGACGCCCGCGAGCGCGGCAGAAATTTCCTTGAGCCACTCCCAGGGCGGCACATCGGGACTAAAATGGCGCGCGAAGAGTGCCAGCGAAGCAGGCAGGGAAAAGAAATCGGAGGCCTTCATGGCAGGTAGGGTGCGCAGGTTGGAGCGCCAGCCATGGGATGCCCATCCCGGAGTCGAACGCAATCGTAACGACGACCGATGCGTTCGCCGACTATCCGCTCGATTTCGTCACCGACGCCCGCCGCGAATAGAAACCGCTCCTTCACTACCTCGGACCGAAATGCGCAACCGCGCGCCAGACCAACCCGACCGTGTCCGCGCACTCGCGGCCCAGTGGCTCGCCTGGGCCCAGCGCACCCAGGTTGAGATCGCCCGCGATCCGTTCACATCGCCCGGCGGGGCCGGCGGGAAAACAAACGAAGAGCGACTACCGCATGCTCTTGAAGCCCTCTTCAATCCCGGCGGAAATGCGCGCAAACACCTCGTCGAAGGAACCCATGCCGTCGATCTTGATCACTTCGTGCAGCTGGTTGTACTTCTGAATGACCGGCACGGTCTTGGTTTCGTGTTCGTACAGGCGCTTCACAATTTTCGAGGTGCTGTTGTCGTAGGGCATGCAACGGTCGGTCTTGCTGCGCTCGTCGAGCCGCCGGATGAGCTCGAGCGTGGGGAGCTCGATTTCGATGATCTTGGAGATCGATGAGCCATGCTTCTTCAGCAGGCCGTCGAGGATATACGACTGTACCAGCGTTCGCGGATAGCCCTTGAAGATGAATCCCTTCACGTCCCTTGACTGCGCCAGTTTCTTCTCGATCAGCTGCACCACAATCTCGTCGGGCACGAGCTGGCCGTTCTCGTAAAGGGCGGTGATCCTCTTCCCGGTCTCGGTGCCCTGCTTGATTTCCTGATCCAGCATCGGGCCGGTCGCCACGTACTCGAGGTCGTACTTCTGGGCCAGCGCCCGGCCCTGCGAGCCGCGACCCGAGCCGGGGTAGCCGAACAACACGACGTTGAAGAGTCGCTTGCTGAGTTCGCTCCGGACAATTTCGGTGATTCTCGTGCGAACGTCATCAATGGCGATCGTGCCGTCGATTTCCACATAGATGCCTTTGTCCCGGTAAAATTGCAGCACCGGCAGCGTCTTCTGATTATACTCTCTCAGCCGGTTGCGGATCACGGCTTCGTTGTCGTCGCTGCGACCCGACGTGATCCCGCGGTTGAGCAGCCGCTTGACCGACTCCTCTTCCGCGACATCGAGGCTGATCAGGCAGCTGAGCGAGGTGTGGAGTTTGAGCATCAGACCCTCCAGAATGTAGGCCTGAATATAGGTGCGCGGGAAACCATCGAAAAGGAAGCCGTTGGAGCCCGGATTGTCGGTGATGGTCTTCTCGATAATCTGCACGATGATCTCGTCGGAAACCAACCCGCCGGCGGCGATGATGCTCTGGGCCTCGAGGCCCAATCTCGTTTTGCCCGCCATCTCCTTCCGCAAAAGATCTCCGGTGGAGATGTAGAACAGGTTGTATTTCTTGATCAGGAATTCCGACTGCGTTCCTTTGCCGGCTCCCGGAGGACCAAAGAGTGCGATATTAAGCATAAGGTTGAATTTTCATTTCGACTTCCCACTGAAACGAAACCGAGTTTTCCGCGCCCCCGCCCAACCGCAAGGAAAGCCGGTTTGCCCGCGTTCGATCCGTTCGAAGTTAATCAACCCGATTACTCTCTCTCATCGCCGTAAAATCATCGATCATTTGCCGCGGAGGGCCAAGGATTGGGTCGCCGATGATTTCGCTCCGCTGCCACCTGCTCTGCGCCTTGCTCCTGGCCGCGCCGTGGGCGGCCCTCCGGGCTGCCCCGCCGGCACGCGATGCCAATGCCGGCTGGGTGAGTCTCTTCGACGGGAAATCGCTCGGCGGCTGGCGGGTCCATTGCCTGCCCGCTGACGTCGACAAGAATTTCTGGACGGTCCGTGACGGCGCCATCATCTGCGATTCCCTGGGGCGCAAGGATCACCACTACGTGTGGCTCGTCCACGAGGGCGAGTGGGCTGACTTCGAACTCGAGCTCGAATTCCAGGCCTTTCGTTCTTCGCCGGGAAATACCGGGGTACAGATTCGAAGCCGTTTCGACGCCTCTCCCGCCGCTCCCAACGGTGGCTGGCTCGACGGTCCCCAGGTCGACATCCACCCGCCGGCGCCGTTTCGAACCGGGTTGATCTACGATGAAACCCGCTCCGAAAAGCGCTGGATACACCCAAGCCTGCCCAGCTCAAAAATCGAACCGCGATCCACGCCCCCGGGATTCACTTTCAGGTATGCCGAAGACAACGACCGCTGGAATCAGCTGCGTATCATGGCTCATGGGACATCCGTCACGACCATCCTCAATGGCGTCACGACCGCCGCGTTCGACGGCGCGGGTCTCCTCGATAACGAGGCCCACCGTCAGCTCAACGTGGGGTTGCGCGGTCACATTGCGCTCCAGTTGCACGTGCGCGATGAATTGAAAATTCGTTTTCGCCGGCTCCGCCTCCGGGTTCTGCCGTAAACGGCCGCCGTCACGTTCCAGACCACGGAACAACTCCGGCCATCGACAGCCGGCCCGCGATCCAGCGTGGGGTGGCGGCGCGGTGCACCGCGTATTCATGAAGACGGCCAACCCCCGGAAGCATGGCCACAAAAAGGCGCAAAAAATTGTCCGTCCGACCGGCGGGAATCCCCCGGGCGCCTATAGGCGCCGCGAGAGCTGCGATCGCCCTCCGATTTTTTGTGCCTTTTTGTGGCTAAAGTTCAGAGGCCCCTCTGCGGCGTTCTCGATCCGGCCATTCGGGTTCAATCACTTGCGTTCTTCATGAATTCGCGGTGCGGCGCGGTGGCTTAAGCGCAGGTAGTAAGATGGCGGATACATTGCTTGGTCCTTGCCGGCGCGAACGCGCGGGGCACTCTCCGGCGACGTGATTGCCCCCGACGACAACGCTTCCAGCCCGCTGCCCGCCGCCGAGGCGGAGCAGCTGCGGCGGGACAGCGCGGCGCTGACGTTGAAGGTGCAGCTACTCGAGTTCGAGGTGCGCAGGCTCAAGCACGACTTGTGGGGCCGCAAGTCCGAGCGTTTCGTCCCCGGCGAAGATCGTCAGGAAAAGTTCTTCGAGGATCTGCCGGCACCGGTGGCGCCAACGCCGCCCCTGCCCGCCCCGAAGCCTGCGGTCGGCCTGAAACCCGCCCGCAAGATTGCGATGGGGCCGAAGCCGGTGGCAACGGACTGGCCGGCCGGCGTGCTGCCCCGGGCGCGGATGCACGCGAGCGTGCTCGCGCATCTCGCCACCGCGCACTTTGCCGATCCTCTGCCCTATTACCGGATCGAGCAGCAACTCGGCCGGGTCGGCGTGGACCTGCCCCGCAACTGCCAGGTTTCGCCCATGGCGCAGTTGGACAAGCTGGTCGAACCGTTGGTGCGGACGATGCGCGACGACGTGCTCGGCAGCGGCTACGTTGGGCTGGATGCGTCGCCGATTCCGCTGCTCGACCCCGCCCGTCCTGGCGCCGCCCCCAGCGATTCCACCCGGGGGCTGTCACGCAACACATCCATCTGGTTATCCACCCACTGCTTTGCCACAGCGGGATTGGACACGCAGAGTTTTGCATCGCGGCCCCGGCTGCGAGTGCCGTCGGACTGCAGCGCAAAATATTCGGGGTGCTTTTCCCGGTAGAGGTCGGACCAGTCGTTGTAGGCGTGATCGCGCGGCAGGGTGTGCGAGCTGCGGCTGTTCACCCGGTGTGCGTTTTCCCAAAAGTAATTCACCGCTGCCACATCTTCACCCTGATCGGTCCGCCCGTATCTCGATTCCAAGCGGAAACGCCTCGAGCGGATCGGCGGATGGAATCGGAAGGTGAAGGGCTCGAGGGCGATCCGGTCGCGGCGCGGGATATCCGTGCCCAGCTCTCCCGGCCAGAGCCAGCGGACTCCCAAGTGGTCATGGATGAAGGTGCTCACCGCGTTCGCCGTTCCGAATTCCCCCACTGGCGTCGGACGGTAAACGAGAGGTTTTGGAATAATGAACGATTCGCGGTCGCGCCCGGCGATGACCAGGTAACGTTCGTCCGCGGCGATAAGAATCTCTTCGGGATGCTGGAAGTCGAAGTCCAGCTTTGGAAAAAGGGTTTTCAACGCCGGCTGATAGCCGACCCAGACCGCGCGCTCCGGCAGGGGATCCGGAGTGCCCTGAATGATTTCGGGACGGCGGCCGGTCATACGTTCCACGTAGCTGGCAAGGTCGTTGGCGGCGCGGTGGACTTCCTTGGTTGGATCTTCCACCGGCACGATGATTGGAGCGGGGGAGATCCCCTCCGCCACCCAGACCATGCCGGAGGGCTTGGCTGATGAGGCGGACGACACTCCTGCTGCGAGGAGCAGGGCGAGGAGAGCGCTACGCGGAAGGAAGGCGGCGCGGTTCAAGGTTTGGCTTTGCTTTTTTTGGAAGTGGGGGTTGGAGCACTCGTAGCAGGAGGCTCTGTGCGGAACGGGCCGGCCGGAAAGCCGTTTTTTCCCCAGAGGTTTCCGGTGGGGTTGTCCGCCCATGCGTAACGAGCCGCACGCGGCGAGGAGACAGCAGCTGTCGTCACCACGACCTGCGAACCCTCGATCCGGGCATCCGCCCAATGCCAGACCCCGTCCTCACCCGCGAGTTCGAATCCTTCCAGTTCCGAATTGGGACTGTTGCGCACCAACGGCACATATTTCGGCGGTCTTTTTGACAGGGCATGCTTCTCCGGCAACGGCTTCGCCGACAGCCCCCCGGCGGTGTCGGAAAAACTCAGAACCGCCTTGCCGTCTCCAAAATGCGCGGATTCGAAAACGGGGCCCTGATAGGGAACCTGCCGGCCATAGGTCTTGGCAACGGCAATGGCAGCCAAACGCTGGCCGACCGGGGCTTTTTCCGACGGGTGGATATCCTCTGCCTCCCCGAGATCCAGGGTGACCGCCTGTCCGGTGAATGGCAGCGCAAGGGTCATGGTCTGAGCTTCGCGCAATGCGGCCCAGGTGCTGTCCGTCTGTGGTGCGGAGGGTTTGGCATAGAAGGCGGTGAGCTGGACCCAGTAAAAGGGCAGGTCGTCCCGGTTCCACAATTTCCGCCAATCTTTGATGAGCAGGGGAAACGCCGTGCGGTAGTCGGCCGCCTGGGTGGCATTTGCCTCACCCTGATACCAAATCACGCCCGCCAGGCCATAGGGCACCAGCGGGTGGAGCATGGCGTTAAACATCTGGCTGTAGTTCTTGGCAGGGGACGGCGGCGGCCGCGGGCGGCGGGGTTCGGCGGCCACCTCGGATTCGCTCAGCGCTGGCAGGGTGTATTCGCGGTGCTGCCGCCACTTTCCGGCAAGCGGGATGCCGCTGCGGAGGCGGAACTCATCCCGTGCCACTTCGAGAAACGGTGTCGCCGTCGGGAAATAAAGCCGGATGGCAAGATCGTTTGCCCCTTCCCGCACCACCTCTCTGGGCACTGTCGCGACGGAGTCACGGCGGATCATCGGCAAGGCTTCGTCGGTGGCGGTTGCAGCGATCTTTTGCCCGTTCCAGTAAATTTCGTCGAACCCATGCACTTGACCGAGCTGCAAAAACGTTGTCTTCCCGGCTTGCTCTGCGGGGATCGCCACTGAGGTGCGCAGCCAGACGACGCCGGGCTGCGCATGATCGGAGGGAGTACGAGGCATTTCGACCGTTTCCCAGACGAGCGCTTCATCGGCAAGGAGCTGCTCCGGTGCCACCTTGCGCCGGTCGGCACGGCCGGTTTGCTCCAGCCAATTTCGCAGCGCAGACTGGTAGGCAGCTTTTGCCCCGGGATAGCCCACGGCTTGCTGTCTGACTTTTTCCGCCGCCGCGGCAAGCTTCGGAACGGTGTCAAGCGACTCCCGGCTGGTCCATGTTTCAACGGTGGTGCTGCCCACGGCAGAGAGGATGACGCCCACCGGTACATCCAGCGCTTTTTGGATGGTCTTGCTAAAATGATAGGCCACTGCGCTAAACCTGCCGGAGGTTTCCGGGGAAGCCACCAACCACTCCCCCTGCAGTTCCTGCATCGGGTCATCGGAGAAAGCATACGCAACCAGAAACTGCCGCAGCGAGGCATTTGCCGACTTGGGGATTTCTTCGTCGGCTCCGAGTGCTCTGCCAAGGGTTCTCACCATGTTGGACTGGCCGGAAGCCAGCCAGACTTCGCCGACGACCACATCCTCCACCGCGACCTCATCGGATCCGGAGCTGGCCGCCATTCGGAACGGCCCGGGCCCGGCTTTCGTCAGATCGAGTTTGGCCTTCCAGTTTCCCTGCCCGTCGGCTGTCGTTCTGGTCCTGACATCCCCGAGCGCGACAACCACCTCGGCCCCCGCCGCCGCCTTGCCCCAGACCGGTGTGGCCGGCCCACGCTGCAAAACGGCATGGTCCGACAGAACAGCCGGCAGGCACAGCTCCCCGGCCTGGCCCGCGTAGGAAAAAGCCAGGTGCAGAAGGACCACAAGGCAAGGGGACCGCCTCAGGCCTCGGCTCAGAGCGGATAAGGTGAGCGGAACGTCCATGGGCAGGCGACGGAACATCCGATGGGGAGAACGGGAGCAGAGGAGTGGTGTTGTAGGGACCATGAGTATTCCTTGATGCTATTCGAACTTGAAGGAGTAAATGTCGGCATCGCTCATGGTGATTTCCATGGCGACCGGGATTCCGGCAAAGGAGGCCAGCTCGCCATCCTCGAAAGGCACGCGCCGGTCAAGGCTGTCCCCGACCAGCTCAGAGGAATGAATCGTTCGTCCTCCGCCGTGCAGGGCAATCTTGATAGAGCCCGCTGCGGACGTCGCGAAATTCACCGAGAGCGTGCTGCCTTCAAAGCGGAGGGGCTTCAGCACCAGTTGACAGGGTTTGTATGTCGCGTGGTAGGAGGCAAACCCGTCGATGCGCAGGGCGTATCGACGCCATTGAGTGGGCTTCATGGCCCAGTGGTTGTCGAAGGCATACATGGACAGCTCATTGGGGGCATGGGGCAGCGCGCTCGGCGTCTCAATCATGCCGACCGCAGGATAGCAGTCGCCATACACCCAATTGTATTCGCGCTCGGGCCCCGGCGTCATGAAGGCCTCATCCCAGCGGTTCCAGCGCTTGCCGTCACGCGACGACATAAACAGACAATCGGTGAGGGCGAGGCCGTAGCGCCATTTTTTAGTCATTCTGACTTTGCGGCGTTCCGCCCCGGGCAGCTGGTCATAGTTCGGCGTCCACGCCTTCCGTTCGACATAGCGCGACGGGAACCCGACGAACATGTGATCCGCCCGATAGTAGGGCTGGACCGCGTTCGTGTAGAGCTGGAAGTCCTCCGCGTCCCCGAAATCCAGCCGGACCGGGGTTGTCCACGTCTTAAAATCCTTGGACTCCATCCAGCGGATATCCCGGATACCAGTGGCGAGGTGAACGCTGGCTTTCGGGGGGCGGGGGAAGTCCTCGCCGGAGGGCTTGTGAAAGTCGCGGATGTAGCAGCGATACACTCCGGCGCGCGGGTCCCACAGCGCGACATTCAGGGTGTCGAACACCCCTTTGTCCGTCATTTGCCAGGCTTTTTTGAAGCGGATTCCGTCCGCGCTGGTGTAGCACCGGAGCACGTGACCGTCGACTCCGACCCCCTTGAAGACTTCGTCTGCCGGACACGCGGGATTCTGGTCCTTGAGAACAAAGAAGTTGTCCCACCTGGCGGTGGTCCGATCAAGAATGATGTTGTTGTCCTTCGACCCGTTGAACTCGCAGAGGCCCAGGTTCGGCTTGACCCAATGCAGGCCGTCCTTGCTCTCGGCGTAAGCGACCACAATCGAGCGCTTGCGCGGCGGCTCAGGGATGATCTCCCAGGCCAGGTAGTAGAGGCGATACAGGTCGCCATCCTTCACGATGCAGTGAAAATCGCAGCCGTCTCCCTCCCAGGGCGCATCGTGCTCGAGCACCACCTCCCGGGGCTGAGGGCTGTGCATCCTCAAGGTCGCCGTGGTTTTCTGGCGGTCAACCAGGGCGCCGTCCCAGAACACCTCGCGCCGATTTCCAATCGAGAGGACTTCCGAGGCATCCTTTACATCCTTCTGGTCGGCCGCCTGTGCCGGGGCGGACATGAAAAATGCGGAAATCGGCCCCGCGAGAGCTGCGGCCAGCGAGAGGCGGAGGGAACGGAGCGGCAGGAATGGCATGGACGACAAATTCTCACAGGCTCAGCCCCCGGGCAACCCCACGGTTTGCAAACCCCTGTGGGTGACAAAAACTCCGTCCGCGCCGGAAGTCGTTGATGATCCTGGAAATCGGCTCAGGCTTAACTGCCATGTCTTCGCTCGCATTTGCGGTTCTGCAGAGCCTGGCGGCAGCCCTCCACACGCGTCGTCACCTAGTGTTGGAGAACCTCGCCTAGCGGCACCATCTGCAGGTGCTGAACCGCACAGTCAAGTCCCCTACTCTCCGCAATTCCGACCGTCTTTTCTGGGACGCCCTCAGCGCGATGTGGTCGCGATGGACGAAGGTGTTGTTGATCGTCCAGCCGCAGACGGTTGTGCGGTGGCACCAGGCTGGATTCCGGCTCTTCTGGCGCTGGAGATCGCGCCGTCGCTCGGGTCGCACGCCGAAGGCCCGTGAGTTGATCGATCTGGTTCTACCGATGTGGCAGGCCAATCCCACCTGGGGCAGCCCGCGGATTCGGGCGGAACTGGCCAAACTCGGTCTCCAAGTGTCCGCTGCGACGGTTCGCAAGTATCGTCCGAAGGACGAGCGCGGGCTGCCCTCGCAATCGCGGCGAGCGTTTCTCGGCAACCACACGAAGCAACTCATCGCCGTCGACTTTTTCACGGTGCCGACGGTCACTTTCCGCGTGCTGTTCCTCTTCGTGGTGTTGGCCCGCGAGGGCCGCAGGGTGCTGCATTTCGCCGTCACCTAGGCTCCCTCGGCGACTTGGGCCGGGCAGCAGATCGTCAATGCGTTCCCGTTTGAAACGCCGCCAAAATATCTGCTGCGCGATCGCGATGGCACCTACAGGGCGGAGTTTACCGATCGAACGACGCTCACCCTCACAGGAAGGAACGTAAACAATCAGGAAAAATTTAACTACGATCGCGCGCAGCGCCGTCTTCAAAAAGCGTGGGAGGGCGCGGGCGTCAACTGGGTCTTTGGGGTGAATGGTGCGTTTTGATCACAGTCGTCATCAATGCCGATCCGGCTCCGTCCGACGTGCTGGGCGAAGCATTCATCCTTTCTTCCACGTGAAGTGAATCCGCAACAAATGAGAACCTTAAGTCTAACACTCTTTGTCACGCTATTGTTCGCAACATCGGCCGGAGCAGAGGTGGGCAAAAGTGCCAAAGACGAGGCGCTCGTGGTAACGCCGCTCAATACGAGACCCGGTCCCGAGTATCGATCGGCGGCCCGTCTCTACCAAGGCGTACCGGGCATCGCCCGTGACAACCAGTCCGGCCGGCTGTGGGCAACTTGGTACACCGGTGGCCGGGGGGAAACAAAGGAAAACTATGTCGTGGTGGTCACGAGCCCCGACGATGGTCGCACGTGGACGGAGCCTGTGCTGGTCGTCGAACCTCGGCATCCCGTTCGCACGTTCGACTCATGTCTCTGGACCGCGCCCGACGGGCGTCTGCTGTTTTTCTATTGTCAGGCGGATGCAACCAACAAACTCCACGACGGACGTTGGGGGGTGTGGTTCACCATCGCCAAAGATCCCGGGCGCGCCGATACTTCGTGGACACAGCCGATCCGAATCGGTGACGGGATCATGTTGAACAAGCCAACCGTTTTGCGCGATGGCACCTGGCTGTTGCCGGTTGCCCATTGGTACGACCGAGCCCATGGGGCTAGAATCGTCCGATCGATCGATCAGGGACAGAGCTTCCAATTGATTGGCGGTGCTCCGGGTCGCAACGCCGAGTGGAATGGCGGGGCCAGCGGTGGCGGCATGGAACATATGATCATTGAACGAAACGATGGTTCGTTATGGATGCCCATGCGCATCAAGGATGGCCTGGCGGAAACGACCTCAAACGACGGAGGTGTTCCCTGGAGCGCGCCGGGTCGCTCTGCGATTGAAGGCCCGGGCTCGCGCTTTCATGTTCGCCGGCTCAAGTCCGGACGCGTGCTACTCATCAATCACCTTGGTTTCTCGCGCGAATTGCCAGTCGTGAAGCAACGCAGTCACCTCACGGCGATGCTTTCGGACGATGAAGGCAAGACCTGGCCGCACCGTATGATGCTCGATGATCGCATCGAAGTGTCGTATCCCGATGCCGTCGAAGCGCCTGACGGGAAACTCTATATCATCTACGATCGCGGCCGCACCTCTCATCGTGAGATTCTATTGGCGGTGACGAGTGAGGCGGACATCCTCGCGGGCAAAGCTTCTGCGGAAACAAGATTTCGCATGCTGATCAGCAAGGCAACCGCACCTCGCTGATCCCGGCCTGGACCGACCTGGAAAATCGGGTTCCTGCCCGCACCCGCGAGCGCTTATTCGAAACGCCCAATGTGCTCATCACCCCGAATGTCCAATAGGCGCCGATACGCCTATGATTAAACATCTATTCATTCTCTGTTTCGTTGCCGGGCCGGTTTCCGCCGCCGACCTCGTGCTGCTTCGCGACGGCAAGTCCGACTACCAGATCGTCGTACCCGACATGCTGGCGACACCCGCGCTGACGGAGTCCTTGAATCAAACGGCACGTCTCGTGCAGACGACCTGCAAACGGTCGCCCGGGTGGCCCGCCTTCCGCCACGCCTGGCGGTAGAGATCCACCAGCGGACGGAATTGGGTGGGCTGCCCGCCGATGATGGCTACAATCACCGGCAGACCCAGAGTCCCGGCCCGTATCACCGACGCCGGGGTGCCGCCGACCCCGACGAACATCGGCAGCGGGTCTTGCACGGGCCTCGGATAAACGCCCTGCCCGGTCAACGGCGCGCGGTGCGTACCCGACCAAGAGATGTTGGTCGCCGTGCGAATTTTCAGCAGCAGATCCAGCTTTTCCGCGGCGAGCGCGTCGTAGTCGACTAAATCGTAGCCGAAAAGCGGGTAGGACTCGATGAACGAACCGCGACCCACCACAATCTCGGCGCGCCCCTGTGAGATGAGATCCAAGGTGGCGAATTGCTGGAACACCCGCACAGGGTCGTCGGAACTGAGCACCGTCACAGCGCTGGCGAGCCGGATGCGCTTGGTGCGAGCAGCGGCGACCGCCAGCAGGACAGCGGGCGCCGACGAGACAAAATCCGGTCGGTGATGTTCCCCGAGGCCGAACACATCGAGTCCGACTTGATCGGCCAGCTCGATCTGCTCGAGCAATTCCTGGACGCGCGCCACGTCGCCCGGAGGGCCGGGCTGGGCGGTGGCGACAAAGCTATCTACTCCGAGTTGCATGGTTTGAGGCCGACGCAGAGGCGCGCAGACGCAGGTGAGATACCCAAACGCGGCGGCTTGGCGAATGCCGTTTTGCATAGGCCCCGGCCACGGCAACGAACCATGCCCGTCCATTCATTGCAGTCAGGCACTTCCAAGACCATCGCCCTCCACTACCGCATCACGTGACGGTACGCTCAGCCAATCGAGTGGGAACGGACCACTATTCTCTGGGGGCGACGGTGCTGCTGATGTTGCTGTCTCCGCCGGTTGAAAACTAGGGTCCTTACTTGTCGCTCTTCTTTTTCTTCGCCCACCGGGCTTTCGCCGCGGCCACGATCCTCGCCCGGCCTTCAGGGCTAAGCTTGCGCCTCTTCTTTGGCGCAACGACTGGGGCTTTGGCAGGTGCCGTGGCTGCCGCCTTGACCTTGGCCCATCGCGCCGTTGCCGCCGCGGCAATCTTGGCCCGAGCGGCCGGACTCATCACCCGCTTTGTTTTGGCGGGTGCGGGTGCCCCAATCGGCGCGGCGGCAGGTGCAGACGCTGGTGCCGGCGTTCCTCCCAGGACGCTGGCAAGTTCCGCTTCCAGCGATTGGATCTGTTCCTTGAGGGCGATGGCCCGTTTGAGTTGAGCGACCGAGAGATTGAGGACGTTGTTCATCGCAGCGATTCCACGGTATCCAGTTCTTATAGTCAAACGAGTATATGACAGGAACTGATGACGACGCTCCACGAGCGTGGCGGCGCTTAACTGCCACTACTGCATCCGCAGCCGTCGCCAAGTCCGTTCCAGGCTGCTAGGTGGACTGGGATTTCAACTGATTGCCTCGCCAAATTATCCGACGCCGACGATACACTCTTTGGCCAGCTCCGTTGAGCGGCGGTGGAACTCCAACTCGCTCATCTCCATTTTCATAGAGAGTCGAATTCTTGGTTCCTCCGAATGGCTGGTCGCGGGCGGAACTGTTTCAGCGACAAAGTGTGCGAAATGTAAGAAGAATCATTTTAGCCTGAGCGTAAACCATGTTACGAAAATAGTCCGAAAAAAGTCGTGTAAAAGTCTACTTGGGGACGAACGCTTTCATAAACTCGGGACTCCCTCTGAACCTGAGCCAAACCTACCCCATACCATCATATCTCGGTAAGCCATCGCAAACCATGCAACCAAAGATTATCCGAATGCGGGCGGTTGGAGCTATACGTACCAGGGCTCGAATGGAGACCAATCGTCGGCCCCCTAAGTGGCTCAGATCTACGCCAATCAGAAAACGATGTTCAACAATGTCGACCGGAACGTCCCCTGGCTTTCACCGGCCCGGACTTTCCAAGCGTGGATGGCGAACCCGGCGTTCTTTACGATGACGCCGGCGCAACTGGTGACAAAGTACAAGAACTCGGTTGGGGGGCGGCAAGCGCTCACGGATAAAGGGCTCTTTCTAGGGTCACCCGCCATGGCCACACCGTTCCTTCTCGCGACCCGCCGACGTTTTCTCACGCCAGCATCAATACTCAAAGGCAGATCCCGGCTTCCCAGTTTGATTTTGCTTTCAATTCTGGCTGGCCTTCAGCTTGCGAACACTGAACCGGCCCTGGGACAAGGAATCAAAGCCGATAGTGAATGGGTCCTTACCTACGACGGCAAAGCGAGCCCACTGGAGCAAGGGTGGACCCCGGTCGGTGAGTTGGCCGCAAACGCCCGGATGGACGGGGGAGCACTTCGAATGATCGATGACTCTTCCGAGAAGATGGGCGCTTTTCGGATGGGATGGACACCCGATCCTTCAAAAGAGGTGGTGGTCGAGGCCCGGGTGCGGGTCGAGGCGATAACGGCCCCCAAAGGTACTAAAATAGAGGGGCAATGGCCATCCCGAGGGTGGCCTGGGTGCCTGATCGTAAGCGATGGAAAGCACCAGGGAGGATTGGTTCTTCGTCCGGATAGGATCTCCACTTTTTTTGACAGGGTGGCAATGATGGATGCCCGGAGCGATTTCCATACCTATAAGTTGGTGATCCGAGGAAAGGATTTGAGCATTTATGTCGATGGGGAGCGCAAGATCATTGGAGAAGGTGCGTTTTGGAAGCCGGCGGATTCTCCTGAGGCCTTTATCCAGTTCGGGTCCAACTCACCCAGCTTAATGGGCGAGACACACTGGTCCTCGGTGAAACTGGGTATTCGTAAGGTCCAAGAGAAGACTCAGCCACCAAGGCTGCGAATTACGATCAGCGAACCATGGGTAATCCCTGCATTGCCGCCTGGTAATCCGTATATTCGCCCTTTTGATAACATCAGGCCGAACAGCCGCCCCTATCTTTATGACCTGGGTCGGGGGCTGCTTCTGATGAGCGTTGCCCAGGGGAATGACGCGGTTATTGAGCCCTATGGCGTTTTGAAATCCACCGACGAGGGGAAAACATGGGCACCGGTCCGGGACATGCAGTACAAGATGTTTGTCCCTCTGCCGATGATCCGCCTGCCAGACAATAATATACTCGGCATATCACGCGAGAACGTCAGTTATGATCGTGAAAAGGGAGTTTTCGTCGGAATGACCTTTCGCTTCGATGAGGCGACGCAGACTTTCACGATGGGGGAGAACTTGATTCGGGTGCCGGATGAAAAGATGGTCTTGATTGTCTTCGACCGGGATATCTTCACCCTCGGGAACGGTGAAATGCTGGCCTCAGTTTATGGTTACGGTGGAAGCGGCCATAGAGCCATGCTTTTGAAGTCAACGGACAAGGGGCTCACGTGGAACCATTTTTCAACCCTCGGCGCGCGCGATGAGCCTTCCGTAGTTCGGTTTTCAGAGACGGAAATGATGGCAGTTTTACGCGTCAGACATTTTAAGCCCATGGAGCAAATATGGTCGAACGACGGTGGCAAGACATGGAGCCCGCCGGTTATCATGGAAGAGGGCAGCGTGGCTCCCGATATGACTTATATGAGTAATGGAGTGCTGGCCTGTAGCTATGGCAGACCGGGGTCACACCTTATGTTTAGCTTGGATAAGGGTAAGACATGGGGTTATCATCAAGTCATCTCCGATAAGAACGGATTTAACTACACGGCCATTCGCGAAGTTCGCCCGGGTCGGTTGCTCTACGTGCACGACGCCCCCAGCCTGCAGGCGCTTTATGTGGATGTGGAACGATTGGAGTAGAAGTTCGTTTCACCGATGATTTGCCCCAAACGTTTTTCTGCGAGTCTTCCGATCATGCGCCCCCACCTCATTATCAGTATCCTCTCAGCCGTTGGTACCTGCCTTGCGGCGCGCGGACCGCGTGTCGGCGGACCGGCGAGAGCCTTCATCCTCGCCTCCCTGATGGGAGTGTCGATGTGCCTGGCGGCCGACATCAGACCGGCAGACACAGAACGCTGGATCCACCCTGCGTTTTCGGCGCCGGCGCTGCAGCTGCCGGGCACCTTCGATCAGCAAACCGTCGTGGTCCTCGCTGACGGCCGGCTGATGACAGTTCACCCAAAGGGAAATGCGACGGTCGTCAGTGGCACCTACAACGAGGTGTTCGGGGTTCTTGGCGGCGAGCGCAATCTCGGCGTCGCGGTGAACGCGTTTTATCAGCACAAGGCGATCAGCTACGCGGGCGGCGCGACTTCGAATCAGAACACGACGGCCTCGCCGGCGTACGCTTATGATTACCGCACCCGGGACATCTTCT
Source organism: Opitutaceae bacterium (assembly GCA_044344465.1). Taxonomy (GTDB): domain Bacteria; phylum Verrucomicrobiota; class Verrucomicrobiia; order Opitutales; family Opitutaceae; genus ER46. The sequence goes on along the minus strand of JBIJCX010000112.1, from coordinate 6,737 downwards.
ATCAGGCTTTCAAAAGGACGTGAATACGAAGTTCGATTTCCGTCTCTCGCCCGCGAGCAAGTTCTGGCCCAATCTTCGGTCGACGGATCACTTGCAGCCGACCTATCAAACCGTGGAAAATCGCGCCATCGCGTCGCAAACCTCGTGACGCTTGATTCCAATGGCCAGCCCACGGGAACGGGGGCAATCTTGCCCGGGTATACCAACGCCACTACGCAAGTAGGCGGAATTCCGTCGTCGAACATCACGGCGCTCGACACGGCTTTTGGTTTCCTGCTCCGGTCACACGGCCTCGATTTCAACGGGGAACATGACTTTCAAAGCTGGCATTTCGACTACAATGCCGCCTACCAGCGGACGCACACCAACCTCACGAGCGGCGATGGTCCATCTACGTTTACCCACACCATCACCGGCGTCGGTTGGATCCTCGATCGGTCGAAGTCCGACAGGTATCCGCGGTTTATCCAGACGGAGGGGCCGGACATCGCCAATCCTGCGAACTACACGATCAGCACCGCCGACACGCGGAAAATCAAGCGGCTGGGGTCAATCAAGACGTTCCGGGGCAATGCCCAATACAAGCTGCCCAGTTCATATCCGCTCTTCCTGAAGAGCGGCCTCGAGCAACGCACCCAGACGTCGTCCCACGATGGCGGCAACCGCCGCTGGAACTACATCGGGCCCGGGAAGCTCCCCACCGATCCGACTTTTGTAAGCTGGGACTTGAAGAAGACGGGTCGCAACATTCCCACCTGGCACAGCGCCGACTTTTTTGAAAACAACGAACCCACCGATCCGAAACTTTGGAGCGAGAACCTCTATTTCCGCGAGCAAAGCAAGTATACCACCACCGCCAACGTGTCGGAGAAAGTGACTGCTGGCTACCTGATGAGCCAAGGCAAGTTTGGGCGGCTCGGCCTGCTCGCCGGCGTGCGCGCCGAGCGAACAGAAGTTTCCAGTTTTGGCTGGGTGCGGGCGCACATCCTCAGCAGCGCGGCCCTGCAGGCGAGCGACCCGATTGGCGCCGCCAAGCGCGATTACGCTGACAACGCCCGCCGGCTGAACGGTGACTATACGAAGTCATTCCCGAGCGCCCATCTCACGTACGATATTACGGCAGACTTGAGGGCGCATCTGAGCTGGTCGACGAGCTTTGGCCGGCCGCCCTTCGCGAACCTGGTCCCGAACGAGACGCCCAATGACGCCGCCCGGATCATCACGGTCAACAATCCCGCCTTGAAGCCGCAATATGCCAAGAAATGGGATGCCACGGTCGAATACTACCTGAAGCCCATGGGTCTGTTTTCGGCCGGCTGGTTCCACAAGACGATCACGGACTACATCGTCTCCGGCATCAACACCGGCACGGTCGGCACTGGTGCGGACAACGGCTACAACGGGGAGTATGCGGGCTACGACGTTCTGACCACGGTCAATGCCGGCACGGCGTATGTGCAAGGCATGGAATTCAGCTTCCGGTACCCGCTGACTTTTCTGCCGCATCCGTTCAATGGCCTGAGCATCAATGCCAATTATACCAAGATCGTCACGCACGGCAACTATGGCGGAAAGGCCTACCTGACGACTCGCGACATCGTCGGTTTCATCCCCAAGGTGGCCAACGTCGATCTTACCTACAAGTATCGGGCTTTCAACTCCCGGGTGCTCGTGAGCTACATTGGCGACTATATCACGACCTTTTCCGCGCCGGCTTCACCGCTCAATGTCTTTAAGGGCGCACGCACGATGGTCAATGTCGGGCTGGGCTGGCAGGTCCGTCCGAGTGCGAATCTGTTCTGTGAGATCTCGAATATCTTCAACTCTCCGCAGGATCGCTATCAATACATCCCCTCGCGACTGGCCAACTGGGCGATCAACGGCACGCTCGTAAACTTCGGCGTCACCGGGCGCTTCTGAGGGTGACGATTCAACCGACAACCCCCTGAAAATCCGGTCTCCTTCCAGTCCCACGGTGCGCACGTGCCCCACCTATTCGGGGCAGGGCACTGTCCGGGTGTTGAGGCTCTGGGGCGGCTTGGCCATCGCCTCGGCGCTCGCCGCCCAACCGCACGACCTCCTCCTCAAGGGAGGTCACCTCATCGACCCGAAGAATCAGATCGACGCGCCGCGAGACGTGGCGATAACCGGGGGACGGGTTTCCGCCGTCGCGACCAGGATCGCTGCTGATCAGGCAAGGACCGTGATCGATGTAACCGGCCTGTACATTGCGCCGGGCTTCATCGACCTCCATACCCACGTGTTCACCGGCCTGGATCCGCGGAATGTCATCGGTGGGGGTTCGAACAGTCTGTTGCCGGACGCATTCACCCTGCGCGCCGGGGTGACCACCGCCGTCGATGCCGGGAGCTCGGGCCGACGCAATTTTCCCGCCTTTCAGAGGCACATCATCAAGCGCGCCCAAACGCGCATTCTCGCGTTTCTCAATATCGTCGGGCACGGCATGAGCCGCAGCCAACAGGATCTTAGCGACATGGAACCCGATGCGACCGCCGATTTCATTCGCCAGCATCCCGGGCTTATTGTCGGCGTCAAAACCGCGCATTGGAGCGCGCCTACTTGGGATGCTCTCAAACTCGCTCTTGAGGCCGGACGTCTGGCCGACGTGCCTGTCATGGTCGACTTCGGGATGTTCTTTCCGCAACAGCGGCCCTTTGAGGAACTGGTGGGAAAATATCTTCGCCCAGGTGATATTTACACCCACGTCTATCTTCCCAGCGTTCCCCTGCTGGATGCGCAGGGCCGGCTCCGGCCCTATATCATGGAGGCGCAGCGGCGGGGCGTCATTTTCGATGCCGGTCACGGCCGGGGCAGTTTCGTCTACCGGCAGGCCGTTCCGGCGACGCGCGACGGCTTCTGGCCCAACTCCATCAGCACCGACCTTCACGCCGGCAGTATGAACCGTGCGATGAAGGACATGGCCAATGTCATGTCCAAGTTTCTTAACTTGGGGCTTTCATTACCGGAGGTCATCGCCCGGTCCACGTGGGCGCCGGCCCAAATCATCAGGCGCCCGGATCTCGGTCACCTGAGCGTGGGAGCCGGCGCCGACATGGCCGTTTTTGGCCTGCGCACCGGAAAATTTGGGTTTTACGACATCATCGGCGGCAGCGCATCCGGCGACCGGAAGATCGAGTGCGAGCTGACGCTTCGCGCTGGCCAGGTGGTCTGGGATCTCAATGGAATCTCCATGGTTCCCTGGGAAAAGCTTCCTCCCAATGCCCGCCCCCACTGAAACGACTCGCGCCGTTGGACGCGATCCGACCCAAGTCGAATGCTTTGTATCGGTCCGGCTGGGTGCCCCATAATCTAGGGGCTGAAAAAGGGGCCAGGCCAAGAATCCGGAATAATCTCCAAATTCAGTTTCCTTTCCGTAGCACGAAGACCATGCCCGGAAAATAGCCATCAATGAACCCCACCCTCAAACTCCTTACCGCCCTGCTTCTGGCCACACCATTGCTCGCCGCCGATTCGCCGGCGCCCGCTGTTATCGATGGTCCTGCGGTTCGGCAATTGCTGGCGCCCGGCGGGGGCGTCGCCGTGACGTGCACGATCTACGCGCCGAAACCGGTGCCCACGGGCAAGGCCGGGTTGGTCGTGCATCTCTACGGCGCCAATGGGTCGCACAAGAAATACAACGTCGGCCGGGCCCCTTACGATGAATTCCGCGGGCTGCTGGCGGCGCGGGGCTACTGGCTGGTGGTGCCCGAACTGGGGCCGTTGCATTGGATGAACGATGCCGCCTGCGGCCAGGTTGACGCGGTGATCGCCGCCATGATCCATCACGAACGGATAGACCCCGCCCGCGTCCATTTGCTCGGCACGAGCATGGGGGGCGGGAACAGCCTAATTTACCTCATGCGACGTCCGGGGAAAATCAAGTCAGCCGTCGCGATCTTCCCGATGACCGATCTTGCGCAGTGGTTGCTGGAACAACCCGGCTATCGGAAAGGCATCGAGCAGGCACACGACATCACCCCCGACCAGCGGGACGACTCGCTGCGGAAGATCTCTCCACTGCACCATCCGGAGGCCTTCCGCACGACCCCGGTGTTTCTGTTGCACGGCGACCGGGATGTCGTCGTCCCGCCGCATCACAGTCGCGATTTCGCGGCGGCGCTCAAGGAACAGGGGTGTGAAGTGATCTATCGCGAAGCGGCGGGCGCGAACCACACGGATACCATCGCGCTGACCTACCAGCAGGAACTCGCGAATTTCATTACGGATGGAAAGCTGACAGGCAATGGCATTTCCCCATCTCTAAAGCCGTTGGGCGCATCTCCCGATGGACAGTAAGTATCAGTTCCAGTGGTAGCCATCGTCATTATTTCTGAAGGTGTTTCCATGCGGTCGGATCCCTATCCACGAATGAACAGACGGGAGCCAATGGGTGTTGGGCTGGACCTTGGGCCACGCCCTGAGATTCGCTCCGATGGTCGCTCCGGCTTTCCGGCGCGCACCAAGGTACGGCCCTACACCAGGGCTGGGCAAAACCCATTTCCGGTAGGGCTGGCGCTTGCGCCACGCCGCATGTTTCGGTCGAATAACGGCACGCTGCGAGCGGCGGCCCTACACTCTATAGAATCGTTACGGCCATGCCGGGAGCGCCGTCGCCAGGACACGAAGCCATGATCCCGCCTTGCTCGCGACACCGATCGCTTCGCCGGCTCCGCCACGCCCGCTCGAGCCAGATGGCGATGTCGGTCCTGGCCTTGTTGCTGTGGGCGGGCCCGGCCGCCGCGGTGTCTGTGACCGAGTTCGGCGCGATGGGTGATGGACGGGCGGACGACACCCGCGCGATCCAGGCGGCGCTGGAGTCTTCATTCGCGTCCCTTCGTGATTTCATAACACCATGCGTCCGACGCTTTCATTCCTTCGCGCCAGCGTGATGCTTGCGCCACTTCTCCTCGCCAACATGTCCAGCGCTCAAGACAACATCGTAGCCGAAACCTGGCTCGCCAAAGCGCCGCCGGTTCCGGCTTTGCGAATTCCCGCCAAACTGTCGGAGTGGGAGGCGCAGCGAAAAGAAATCCGCGCCACGCTTTGGAAACTCCTCGGCGATCTGCCGCCGCGACCGGCGACACCGAGCGTGACGGTCGTCTCGCGCGAAGACAAGGGCGACTACTGGCAAGAGAAGTTCACGTTCGACAATGGCGCGGGCGACACGGTGCCTGGCCTTTGTTTTCTCCCGAAGACCGCGACCGCCGACAAGAAAGCGCCCGCCATTCTCTACTGCCACTGGCACGGAGGGCAGTATGACATCGGCAAGGACGAGTTGCTCGGCGTGAACAAGGCTATCCCGCGCTCGCCCGGCGAGACGCTCGCGAAGCAGGGCTACGTCGTGCTCGGCATCGACGCCTTGTGCTTCGGCGAGCGCAACGGCCACGGCCCCGACGGCCCGCAGCAGAAGGGCTCGGCTGGCGAGATGAGCGCCGCGAAATTCAACCTCTGGGTGGGTCGCACGCTTTGGGGCATGATCGTGCGTGATGATCTCATGGCGCTTGATTACCTGGCATCCCGCCCTGAAGTCGATGCCTCGCGCATCGGGGTCACCGGCATCAGTATGGGCAGCACCCGCGCCTGGTGGGTGATGGCCATGGACGACCGGCCCGCCGCCGCCGTGGGGGTAGCCTGCATGACACGCTACCAGGATCTCATCCGCCACGGCAGGCTCAAGCAGCACGGCATCTACTACTTCGTCCCCGGCCTGCTGAACCACTTCGACACCGAAGCCGTCATCGCCCTCGCTGCCCCACGGCCCATGCTCTTCATGACCGGCGATCAAGACGGCGGCTCTCCCGTCGCCGGCGTGAAGAGACTCGGCGACATCGTCGGCCAAGTGTACGCACTCCACGGCGACGCCATGAAAGCGAAGTTCGAGAACACCATCTACCCCGGCCTCGGGCATGTGTACACGCCCGAAATGTGGGAAAAGATGGAGGCGTGGTTTGGGAGGTGGGTGAAGGAGGGACGGCAATGAATGGGAGCCCCCTCCCGACCCAACTCCCGCCGGATCCAGTTTCCTGCCAGGAACGCCTCTACGCCCCCGGTTCTACTCCTTCACTAAAATGACCGATCCTTGCTTATGAAACTTTTGCCCAAGCTGTTTCTTGAGAGCCTCGTCGCTCTCCCGTTCATGATTCACGCCCAAACCGTCGCGCTGAAACCCAGCGAGGCCGGTCTGCGGGTCGAGATCGACGGCCAGTTGTTCACTGAATACGTGACCAAGGACACGCCGCGTCCCTTCCTGTATCCGATCATCGGTGCGACGGGCGAGAGCGTGGTGCGGAATTTCCCGATGAAGAAGGGGGTGCCCGGCGAGGTGAAGTTTCAGGACCATCCCCATCACCGCTCGCTCTGGTTCGCGCACGGGAAGGTCAACGGGATCGACTTCTGGGGCGAGTTCAAGGTTTTTGGCCGGCAAGAGCACACCGGCTTCGGGGAAGTGAAAGCCGCGGGCAATCAGGGCCGCTTTCTCACGCGCACAAAATGGGTGGCGCCAACCGGCCAGGCCGTTTTGACGGACAAGCGCCGCATCGTCATCACCGCCGTGGCGGGCGGCGAGCGGACGCTCGATTTTAATATCACCCTCAAAGCCACGGAGGGCGACGTGGTGCTCGGCGACACCAAGGAGGGAACGATGGCGCTGCGGCTCTGCCCGTCGCTCAGCATGAACAGCAGCAAGAGCTTCGTCTCCACGGGGGCCTCAACCGGGC
>JBIJCX010000111.1:0-23185 GCA_044344465.1 Opitutaceae bacterium | reverse complement strand
TATGCCGCGATGGATTGGTAAAATCGCGGCATAAAGCCGCTCCTACAGTTTTCCGGCCAATGCCCCGGAGCTTGCTCCGGGGATGTAAAGTTTTAGGCGTGACGGCGCGGGTTTCAGCCCTGGAGATCGAACTCTCAGCTCTGAACTCTCAGCTCTCAACTGCATAGACACGCCTTAGCGGTGAGGATTCAGCCCCAACGGCAAGAGGCGTTTTGCCCCGGCCGGGAAGAAGCGCAGAGTCCGGGGAGTTCGTTGTCCCGCCTGCAGGCGGAAGGCGGTCGTCCGCCAGTGCGTTGGTCGGAATCCGCCTGAAGGCGGAACTTTCAACCGGGCGCTGTTGCCCCGGAGTTGTCCGGGAATGGAACGCGACCTCCGGGCGCCGATGTCTCCAAATTGTAACGACACCGCCACGCAATCGCGACGCGCGCGCGTTTTACTGGTGTCTCCAGAAAGCCACCACGTGAAACTCGCCCTTGTCACCGAAACGTTTCCGCCCGAGATTAACGGCGTGGCGATGACGTTCGGGGTCATCGCCCGGGAACTCGGCCGGCGCGGACATGCGGTGACGGTGTACCGGCCGCGGCGCGCCGACCTCCCCCGGCGGCTGCCGTCGGAGGATTTTGCCGAGGTCGGGCTGCCCGGGCTGCCGATTCCCGGCTATCCCCTGTTGCGACTCGGGCTGCCGGCGGGCGGCCGGTTGGGCAGGCTCTGGTCCGAGGAGCGCCCGGATCTCGTGCACGTGGTGACCGAGGGGCCGCTGGGCGCGTCGGGAATCTCGGCCGCGCGCGCGCTCGGCATTCCCGTCACGTCGAGCTTTCATACCAACTTCCACGCCTACGCGCGCCACTACCGGTCCGGACCGCTGAGCGGGATCGTGCTCGCCTGGCTGCGCCGCGTGCACAACCGCACCCGGCGCACCTTTGTGCCGACGGCCGGGCTGGCCGCCGAACTGGCCGCGCTCGGCTTTCGCGATCTCGCGGTGATGTCGCGCGGCGTGGATACGTGGCAGTTCCACCCGGCGCGCCGCTCGCCCGAGTTGCGGGCAAAGTGGGGCGCGGGCCCCGACGATCCCGTCGTGATCCACGTCGGCCGGATGGCGGCGGAGAAGAACTATCCGCTGCTCTTCCGCGCATTTGCCGCGATGCGCGCCGCCAACCCGCGTTGCCGGTTCGTGTTGGCGGGCGAGGGGCCGCTCAAGGCGGCGCTCACGCGGCTGCATCCCGGGTGCATCTTCGAGGGCGTGTTTTCGCGCGAGGAAATCGGCCGGCATTACGCCTCGGCCGACATTTACATCCACGCCAGCCTGACGGAGACGTTTGGCAACGTGCTCACGGAGGCGCTGGCGAGCGGGCTGGCGGTGGCGGGTTTCGATTATGCGGCCGCGCGGCAGTTCGTTCGCCACGGCGAAAACGGGCTCACGGTCCCCTGCGCGCAACCGGAGGCGTTGGTCGACGCGGCGACGCTGCTCGCCACGGACGACCTGCTGCGCGCGCAGCTGCGCCAGGCCGCGCGGGCCGCGGTGGAGGCGCAGTCGTGGGACAAGGTCATCGGGCGTTTCGAGGCCGATCTCGCCGCGGTGGTCGAAACGCCCCTCGGCGTCGCCCCCGAACCCGTCATCGCATGAGCAACCGTCTTCTGATTCTCACCGCCGGTTTCGGCGAGGGTCACAACGCCGCCGCCCGCGCCCTGGCGGCGGCGTGCGACGCCCTGCATGGTCCCGACACGGCGTGCGTGGCGGATGCCTTTGCGCTCGCCGCACCCCGGCTCAATGACGTCGCGCGGCGCGGTTATCTCGGGCTGATCAACTGCGCGCCGAAACTCTGGAGCGCCGCCTACGCCTGGCTCGATCGCTCGACGGCTGTTGCGCCGATGCTGCGGTTGCTGCGCGCCGAGCAGCGGGTTCTCGCCGGGCTGATCGCCCGGGAGAAGCCCACGGCGATCTGCTGCACGTATCCCGTTTACGCGTACCTGCTCGGCGCGCTGGCCCGCGAGGGCCGGCTGACCGTACCCTTCTACAACATCGTCACCGACTCGATCAGCATCAATTCGCTCTGGTGGCGCGCGGGGGCCGCCGGCTGGTTTCTGCCCAACGAGGATTCCGCCGCCGTCATGCGGAGCGCCGGGGTCGAGGCCCGGCGGTTGCACGTTCTGGGCTTTCCGGTCCCGGAATTTTTCACCGCGCACGCGGGCCTGTTGCGGCCGCCGGATCTGGCGCTGGGGACCGCGCCGCGGGTGCTCTATATCATCAATTCCGGCACGCGGGGGGCGTTGGCCACCGCGCACCTGCTCCTGACGGAAACGGACTGGGCGATCACGTTTGCCGTGGGTCGCGATGAGGCGCTGCGGCGTGAACTGGTGCGCCTGGCCGCGGGCCGGAAACCTCCGGTCGAGATCCTGGGCTGGACGAACGAGATTCCGCGGCTGCTCATGACGCATCACGTCGTGGTCAGCAAAGCCGGCGGTGCCACCACGCAGGAGGCGCTCGCGGCCTGCTGCCCGATGGTCGTGAACCAGATCGTGCCCGGGCAGGAGGAGGGAAACTACGAGCTGCTGCGCCGCCACGGAGTGGGTGCGCTGGCCGAGACGCCCACGGCGGTCGTGGCGGAGTTGCAGCGGGCGTTTCTCGGGGGCGGCCGCGTGTGGCGCGAATGGCGGGCCGCGCTCCAGCCGCTGTCGCACCCGGCGGCTGCCCGTGAAATTGTGGCGGCCGTCCTCGGGCGGGCGTCTGTCTGGCCGGACTTCGAGCCCGTGCCGGTTCCCTTCCGTCCGGTGGCCACTTCCGCATGAAGACCTGTTTCATTCTTAACCCCCACTCCGGCCGCAATCGCCGGCGAAGCTGGCTCGCCGGGACCATCCGCGAATTCATCTCGGCTTGCTCCTGTGATGCCCGCCTCGTCACGACCGACGGCCCGGGCCATGCCACCGAGCTGGCGCGGGCCGCGGTGCGCGCGGGCAGCGAGGTGGTTGTGGCCGTCGGTGGTGACGGCACGATGAACGAGGTCGCGCAAGGGCTCGTGAACACGCCGGCGGCGCTCGCCCTTGTGCCCTGTGGTTCCGGCAACGGCCTCGCGTTGCACCTCGGCCTGCCGCGGACGTTGCTCCCGGCGTTGGCGCTGGCCACCGGCGCGGGCGGCCGGATCGCGGCGATCGACACCGGCACGGCCGACGGCCGGCCTTTCTTCAACGCCATGGGCCTCGGCCTCGATGCCGACGTCAGCCGGCGATTCAACCGGTTGACCCGCCGCGGGCTCCCCGCGTATGCCCGCGTCGCGATCGAGGCGTGGCGCGAACTGCGTCCCGAATTCTGCCGGATCACGTGCGATGGCCGGAGCGAATCGCTCGACATCCTGCTCATCGCGGTCGCCAATTCCGATCAATACGGCAACCATGCGCGCATCGCCCCGGGGGCGCGGATCGACGACGGGCGGCTCGACCTGGTGGCGATCCGGCCGGTGGGTTTCCTTGGGGCCGCGACCCTGGTTCCCCGCCTGTTTCTCGGCCGCCTCGACCGCAGCCCGCACGTGCTGCGACTGGGCGGATCCCGCTTTACCATCGAACGGGTGCTCCCCGGGGTGATTCACACCGATGGTGAAACCCACTTGGCCGCGGCGACCATCGAGGTGGTGGTGCAACCGCGCAGCCTGCGCGTCCTCGTGCCGGCCACCTCGCGCGCGGTAGCCCCCGCCGCCGCCATGGCCGGGGCGCGATTCGCGCTGCAAATCTCATGAAACTCCACGTCCGCACCGTCATCGTCTCCGACGTACATCTCGGTACCCCGGATTCGAAAGTGAACGAGGTGAATCACTTTCTGCGCCACGTGCGCTGCCGGAAGCTGATTCTCAACGGCGACATCATCGATGGCTGGCAGCTCCGCCGCCGCGGCCAGTGGACCAAGGCGCACACCCGCTTCGTTCGCATCGTGCTGAAAAAACTCGAGAAACGCGACACCGAGATCGTCTATCTCCGGGGCAACCACGACGACATCCTCGCGACCTTCCTGCCCCTCGACTTCGAGCGCCTGAGCGTCGTCGAGGATCACGTGCACGAGGGTCCGCGCGGGCGCTACCTCGTGCTGCACGGCGACATTTTCGATTCCGTGACCAAGAACTTCGTTTTTCTTTCGCACCTCGGGGACTGGGGGTACGGCGCACTGCTGCAGCTCAATCGCGCCTACAACGCGTGGCGGGCGTGGCGCGGCAAGGAATACTGGTCGTTGAGCAAGGCGATCAAGGCGCGCGTCAAGGAGGCGGTCAGCCACATCTCGGATTTCGAAACGCATATTGCCGCCCTTGCCCGCAAGCGGGGCTGCGTCGGAGTGATGTGCGGCCACATCCACACCGCGGCGGACAAGGTGATCGGCGATGTGCATTATCTGAACTCCGGCGATTGGGTGGAGTCGCTCACCGCCATCGTGGAACATTGGGATGGCCGCTACGAATTGATCGAGTTCAAGGAGTTTGTCCGGGATTACCCGATGGAGGCCGAGGAGGACCTGGCCGAATTCGCCGGGAAACCGATGGAGGCGTGAGTGGTGTGACTTCAGCTGGGATTTGAGAGCTGAGCGTTGAGCCCCTTGTTCGTCGTTCCGCCTGCAGGGGGACAGCATCCCGCCTCCGGCGGGCTTGCGCGCACCGGCGCGTTTGTCGGATTCCGCCTGAAGGCGGGACTACGAACTTCCGGAGATCCGAGTCCCTCTGAGCAGTCTGCGGTCAAGATTGGGGCGGAACGTCACAGCCGGTTTGTTACGCGACGGTTTCGGTACTGCAATAATTCGGCGACGCACCTGCTTTCGAATTGTGAAATCGCCCCGGGCGCATCCGCTCGGACCCGATGCCAGCCATCCGTTTTGCTCCCGCCCTTTCATGGTATTCGATGCTGCACGCGGCGCCGCTCCGCCCTCTGCACACGTTTTTCCGGACCGCCGAAGAGCGGCTCCGGCCTTCGCGGGGCGTCACCCATCAGCCCACGGTGGTCGGGGCGCAGGACCGGTTGCTCACCGGCGGACAGGCGACGGCCCGCCAGCGGGCCACGGTGCTGCGGGAGGCCGGCCGCAGCCGGGTGCCCACCATCGTGCTGGGCGGATTCGTGCCGGACTCCGCCGCGCAGGTTCTGCTGCTGCGCCGCTTCTTTCTCCAGACCGGCGATCTCTACTCGCTGATGTATCCGTGCGATGGATTTTCACTCGACCTGCTGTGTGCCCAACTCGACGACCTCGTGACCGAGCTGGCGTCCGCCGGGCAGCGACCGGTCGTATTTGGGGTCAGCTTCGGGGCGGGGATCGTGCTCGAGTGGTTGCGGCGGCGGCGCCTGGCGGGGGCGGAACCGGCCCTCGCCGGCGTCGTCTTGGTCAGTCCGGTCGCCTGCGTGGCCGATGTGGTCGCGCCCGATGCGGTGAAGCCGGCCACCTTGCTCGGCCGCGCGGTCCGGCCCTATCTCGATCCCGAAGTGCCGCCGACCGAGGCGGCGGTTGAGCGGTCGCGGATGGTTTTCACCCGCATGTTCGAGGCCGGAGCGCAGAACAAGTCGGCTTTGCGCCGGCTGATGACGGTGGGTGAACTCGAGCGCCTGCGGTCCAGCGTGTTGGGCACGATTCGCAGTATCACGGCGCGCGGGGCACGGGAGCGCATGCAGGCAATGACGGCGATGAAGTCTCCGACCGATTACTTTCTTCCCGGCTTGCTGCCGCTGACGAACGCGCCGGCGCTCGTGCTTTTTGCCGAGCGGGAAGAAGCGGTGCTCGAGGCGCGGGCTCCGACGGTGTTTGCGTTCAAGAATGCCCACTGCGCCTACTTCCCCCAGGGTCGGGTGCAGGAGGTCAGGGCCCGGGCGGGCGAGGCTCCGGTACAGCACGCCTCGTTGATTTTTCATGTCTTTGAGTTTTTGCCGCCGCTGCAGGCGTTCTACGCCCGGATGCGCGCGCTGCCGTTGCCGCTCGCCGCATGAGCGCGGTGAAACCTGTCTCCCGGCCGCTGGCGGGCATCCCCTTGCGGCAACACGCCGTGGTGCTGGCCGCCGCCGTCCATGCGTCGCGGGTGGCCCGGCGGGTCAGCCGGCCCGGCGGGGCATACGCGGCGCAGGAACGCACGTGGCGGAGTCTCGTCGGGCGGCTGGCCGCAACCGAGTTCGGCCGGGAGGCGGGTCTCCGGTGCGGGATGCCCTACGCGGATTTCCAGTCGGCGGTTGCGCCGCGCACCTATGAGGATTTCGCGCCGTGGATCGAAAGGATGAAGCGCGGCGAGGCCGATGTGTTGTGGCCGGGCCGCTGCGCCTACTTCGCGGTGTCGTCGGGCACGACCGCGGGCCGCACGAAGTATCTGCCGATTACAATCGAGATGCTGGCGCACTTTCGCCGCGCGGGTCTCGACTCGCTGTGCTATTACACCCGGCGCACCGGGCACACGCGGGTGTTTCGCGGGCGGCACCTGTTTCTCGGGGGATCGACCGCGCTCGCGCCGCTCGATGACGAGCAACCGGCCCGGGCTTGGGGAGGTGATCTCAGCGGGATCACCGCGCTGCACCTGCCCCGCTGGGTGGAGCGTCATCTCTACGAACCAGGCCGCGAGATTGCCCAAATGGAGAACTGGCCGGAAAAATTGCGCGCCATCGCAGCCCGGACGCAGCGGCGCGACATCACCTTGGTCGCGGGCATCCCGAGCTGGCTTCTGATTCTGGCGGGGGAGATGCGCCGGCTCGCGGATTGCGGGCCGCTGACGGCGATTTGGCCGCGCCTCGAGTGTCTCGTGCACGGCGGAGTGCCGCTGGGGCCGTTTGCGGACGAGTTGCGCGCCGCGTTTGGCCCGGCGGTGAACTTTCACGAGGTCTATCCCGCCTCCGAAGGGTTCATCGCGGCGCAGGACGCCGAACCGGAGGCGGGTCTCCGCCTCATCGCCGACGCAGGGATATTCTACGAATTTCTGCCGGTGCGTCACTTTCACGAGGCCGGGCTCAGCCGGCTGGGAGCCCACGCGGTGCCGCTTGCCGGGGTCAAGTGCGGGGTCGATTACGTGCTGCTGATGACCACCCCGGCGGGCCTGTGCCGTTACGTGATCGGCGACGTCGTGCGTTTTGTTTCAACGGAGCCGCCCCGGCTGGTCTATGTCGGGCGAACGCGGCTGCAATTGAGCGCGTTTGGCGAGCACGTGATCGAAAAGGAGCTGACCGATACCCTGACGGCCGTCGCCACCGGTCGGGGACTCACCGTGGTGAACTTCCATGTGGCGCCGCGCTTCGCCGGGCCGGAGCCGGCCGATTCGCGGGGCCGGCATGAATGGTGGATCGAGCTCAAGCCCGCCGCGGGTGGGCCACTGGAGGCGGAAATGGTGGCCGCGAACCTCGATGCCGAGATGCAAGAGCGCAATGACGACTACAGGGCGAAACGCCAGGGCGGCGGGCTGGCGGTGCCATTGGTCCGGTTCGTGGCGGCGGGAACATTCGAGCGCTGGATGCGCGCCCACGGCAAATGGGGCGGGCAGAACAAAATGCCCCGTTGCCGCAGTGACCGGGCGATCGCGGACGAGCTGGCGGAAATGGCCTGAGCCGCGATCCGGATCGGGCCGGCCCGGGTGTGGCGCCGGGTCGAACGTCCGCCGGCCCGCCTTTCAAACCGCCGCTGTTTCCCGGCTCAGAGCTTCCAGCGCACGCCGAAATTGGCGCTCACGCCGTACTCTTCGAACTGCGTCAGCCGGGTGCCGTTCTTGCCGAAGTAGACGCGGAACGGCTCGTTGGTGAGGTTGAGCCCTTCGGCGAAGAACTCCCAGTTGGCATTCCAGCGGTAGCTGGCGGTGAGATCGAACTGCTTGTGATCGTCGACCCACCGGTCGCTGGCGGCATCGACGCCGAGCGGCTCGTCTTCCCGCAGGCGCGGGGTGCGGAAGTTGAGCGCCGCGCGGAGGAAGAACCCGCTGCGCTCGAAAGTGAGGGCGAGGTTGCCGATCTCCTTCGACTGACCGATGAAGTCGAGGGTCTCGCCCGGGCGGGTCGGGTAGGCCGCCTCGCTGGCGGTACGGGTGTAGTTGGCCATGAAACCCAGGCCGTTGAACGGCGCCGGCAGGGAGCGGAGCTGTTGCTGCCACGCGAGCTCGAAACCCTTGATTTTGCCCCTCGGACCGTTGACGAACGTGGCGAGCGTGTATCCGGTCTCCGGATCTCCGCCGGGCAGCGTGCGCTGGTAGGTGAAGTTCGTGATGTCCTTGTGAAAGACGGCGGCGGAGAGCAGGCCGAGCGAGGGCAGGTAGCGCTCGATGGAGGCGTCCCAGTTGATTGACTCGAGCGGTTTGAGGCGCGGGTTGCCCTCGGTGACGCGGCTCGCCGCGAGGTCCACGCTGCGGCGGAGGGCGCTGTCATCGAACGAAGGGCGCGCCAGCGAGTTGCTCCAAGAGGCGCGCAGCATCGTCTGGGCGTCGAGGGCGTGGCGAAAATAGATGCCCGGGAGGAAATTGTCGTAGCGGCGGCCGCGGCGCACCGCGGTGGCGGTGGTGCCGGCAATCTGGTTGCCCCGGTTCTCATACTCGGTGCGTTCGTAGCGCAGGCCGGCGATCGCGTGCGTCGCACCGATGGTTGCGCCGCCCATGGCGTAGAGGGCGGTGACATCCTCGGTCGACCGCCAGTCGTCCTGCATGCTCTCGGCGAAGAGTCGCGTGGGCGTGAACGCTGCGGGGTTGCCGCGAAAGGCCGTCAGAATTTTCGGCGCGCTGGCCCGCAGGCCGGTGGAGAAGAACGGGTAGTCGCCGGGCGTCTGGCCCTCGGACATGCTGGCAAACGTGAAGGTGGCCGGCACGGCGTGGTCCACGGTCTCGTTGCTGGCATGCTTCACCTTCTGCCGGAGCTGGGCGCCGGCTTTCACATAGGCGGGCGCCTGGCCGAGCGTGAGCGCGCGGCGGGCGTTGGCGCCGAGGTTGATCTCGGTCTCGTCGCCCGGCGAGTTCACGATGCGGAAACGGCTGATCTCGTTGTAGAGCGACGGGTCGGAGATGGTCACGCCGGTGACCGCGACGGAGGGAGCGTAGGTGCCGTTGGCGAAGGAGTAGTTCCAGGTGCTGCCGCGCGTGCCCTTGCGGAAGCGCGCGGTCGTCTCGTCGGGCCGCTTTTCGTCGCCTTTCGACCAGGCCGCGCGGCCGTCGAGCTGCCAGGCGCCGAACGTCTTTTCCCCGCCAACGACCCCGGCGAAGATGCGCTGATCCTTCTGCCGGTAGCGCATGTCGAAACGTTCACGGCGCAGGGCGGTCACGGTGGCGCTGGTGTCGCTCAAGGCGCTGACCGTGCCCTCGGAAAAGGGCAGCGTGAAGACATAGCGGATCTCGTGATCGTTGAACTGCGAGAACGTGCCGCGCACGTAAAAGAGCGAGTCGTTGTCAGGCTTGAACTCGAGCGCCGTGCTGGCGCCGTAGCGCGTGCGCGTGATCTCGTATTCGCGGAACGCGATCCCATTCAGCAGATATGCCTGCTGACCGGTGGTGGAGCCCGGCACCCCACGCAGGGTGTAGAGGCCGTCCTCCTCGAAGTTGTTCGAGCCAAAGCGCCGCGCCTGCCACGTGGGCGAAAAGATAAAGCCGACCTTTCCGTCGTTGAAGCGATCGGCGAACGTCGCGTTGAACTTGCTGCTCAGGCGATCGGTGAGCCGGTTGTACTGGCCCTGCGCGCTGATTTGAAGCTGGCGGCCTTCCGCGTCGAAGGCGCTGCGCGTGCGGACATTGATGCTGCCGCCGAGGCCGTCGGCGTCCTGATCCGGCGTGGGGACCTTGCTGACCTCAACGGCGGCGAGGGCGTCGGTGGGCAGCACGTCGAGTGCGACGACGCGGTCGCCGCGTTCGGGCGTGGCCATCGAGACCCCGTTGAGCTTGACGCTGTTCAAGTCCGGCCGGATGCCGCGCACGACGATGAAGCGGCCTTCGCCCTGGTCGCGGTAGAGCGCGAGCCCGGGAATGCGCTGCATCGACTCGGCCACGTTTTGATCGGGAAACCGGCCCATCTCATCCGAGGCGATGATGTTCGAGAGCGTATCGGCCGCCCGTTGCTGGTTGATGGCACGGGCCGAGCCGACGGCGCTGCCGGCGATCACAAAGCGATCGAGCGCCACAACCTCCGAGCCGAAGGCGGCGTCGAGCACCGTGGCGGCGCCCGCCGTCACCGACGTTGTTTTGCGCAGGTCGTCGTAGCCGACATAACTGAATTCGATCGTCGCTGCGCCGGCGGGCACGTTGAGCAGCGTGTAGTCGCCCGATTGGTCGGCAAACGTGCTGAGCCCGGTGCCGACGGCGGTCACGCGGGCGCTGCTGAGCGCGAGTTTGGTCTGCGCGTCGGTGACGCGGCCCGTTATCGGTCCGGTGGTCTGGGCCGGCGAGGTCAACGCGGCGGCCAGGCTGACAACCAGAGAAAGGGTGAGGCGCAGGCGTCGGACGTGCGCTTGGGGTGGAGACGAAAAGGCAGGCAGAGGCATGTGGGTCGTGGTTTGAATGCGGCGGTTGCTTGGACGCAGCCACGGCAACGCCCCACTGGGTCAGACGTCAACACGCCGGGCGCGCTGTCGCCCAATTGTCGCCATTCCGCGACGCCGTTGTGACAAATGCGCTCGCGCCTACGTCTCGACGCTCAAGGAAACGGCGCCGTTGTCGCCCGCTGCGTCAGCGGCAGGATGGCCGGAAGTCCCCGCGCTCACGCGCCGGGCTACGAAAACTGTCGCGGGATTATGCGCCGATCACCAACCATCTTGGCGCTTCGCTCCGACGCGGCGGCCGGGACTCTCATTCCAATTCGCCTTCAAAATGAGACGAACGCCTGTTTTGTAGGAGCCTGCTTGCAGGCGATTTCAGCACTTGAACGCAAATTAGAATCAGTCACGTGCGCCGGTAGTTGCGGCCTCCGGCGTCTCCGGCGCCGGTTCCGGTGCGGGCGCGGGCTTGGCCGCCTTCCGCTTCGTCCGCGCTTTGGCGCGCAGGGCGGAGAGCTTTTCCAGTTCCTGTGTCAGCGCCTTGAGATTCTTGCGCGCCTGTTTGGCCGTCTTCTTGGCTTGCTTGAATGCCTTGCGCGCCAATTTGAAACCGGCTTTCGCCACTCGCGCCGCCTGGGCCGTTTGCTCGACTTCGGCCCGGGCGCGGGAAATTTGGATTCGGACGGATTTGGACGTGGCTGACGGCGTGGGGCCGGAATTTTCGTTCTTTTTCATCGTGGAGGAGTTGGGTTTGGGCGGTGCGACCGCCCGCGGCCTGGGCGGACGTTACGGACAGGTTACGTCTGCCGGCCGGCAGTGCGCAAACGTCGAAATGTTACATTTTGCGGCTTCGGTGAAATTCGTGTGACGCCGGTTCAATCTGCTGGAAGTGGCGCGCGCGATTTCCATGCTGCACGCGCGTGATAACCATTCGTTTGTCGTGAACGCCCCACTCACCGACCCCACCGCCCGCCCTGTGGCCGACAGTGGTTGCTGCCGTTCGATCGCGGCGCAGCCTGCCCCATGAAGGGCCGGGTCATCGCGGTCGGTGACGTTCACGGGTGCGCGCACGAGTTTGAAGTGCTGCTCGGAAAACTCGAGCTGTCGAAGCACGACCGGCTCATCCTGCTCGGCGATCTGATCAACCGCGGTCCGGACAGCGCCGGCGTGATCGCCCTGGCCCGGCAACATGCGCACCGCTCGCTGCTCGGAAATCACGAACTCCGGCTGTTGAACTACCGCCGCACCGGCGATCCGACGCACCTGAAGAAATCGGATCGTGAGACCATGAAGCAGTTGAGTGCGAAAGACTGGGCGTACCTCTCTGACATGCCGCTCACGTATCACGTGCCAGAGGTGGACACCGTGCTGGTGCACGCGGGATTCCTGCCCGGGGCGCCGTGGCGTTCGCAGCCCGCGCGCGTGGTGACGCGCATCCAGGTGGTGGGTCCCGATGGCGAGCCGCACAAGCGCGCGGATTTTCCCGACCATCCGCACTGGTCGGAACGATGGGCGGGACCGCCGTTCGTCATTTACGGGCATACGCCGCGCCGCGATCCGGCTGTGGCGAAGTCGTCCCTGGGCATCGACACCTCGTGCGCGCAGGGCGGGGCGTTGACGGCCTGTATCCTGCCCGGCCGCACACTGGTGCAGGTGCCCGCGCGCGAGCGCTACTATGGTTCGTGAGTGCGGTCGCGCCCCGCCATTGAAACCATCAGCGTCGAAGTTGCGGGATCGTAACGTGCGCGGGTTGACGGCAATCCGGTTCGCGGCGTGGGTGGAGTCGCACGGAGGAATGCCCCGCTGGCTGCACAAAGTGGAGGCGGCCCGCCGCGCGTCGCAGCAACAAGATTTTCCGGTCAGTCCACTCCGATTCACCTATGATGATGCGCCAATCCGATCTTCTCAGCGGGTCGTCCGACATGCTTGTGTTACGTGTTCTCCGCCGCACCCGGATGCACCGGTGGGGCATCGCCCGGAGCCTGCAGCATCTCTCGCGCGACGTGGTTCAGCTCGATGGCATGTCGCTCGAGGCCTCCTTGCGCCGGATGGAGGAGCAAGGGTGGGTCGACGTTGAGGTGACGCCGGCGGCTTCGAGCCAGCCCGTTCCCGTGTACCGGCTGACGCGGCTGGGTCACCGCCAGTTCAAGCGGGTCGAGGCGGAATACACGCGGATTACGCAGGCGATTGCACAGGTGATGAAGCGGGCCTGAAGGCGGGGCTGCGAACCCCGCCAACCCGAATTTCTTTTCGTCCCGGGCAAAACGCGTTTTATACGCTGCGACACAATTTTTCGCGGATCTGCGTGCGGTCCCGCCGATCACGCGGCAGGTTACGCCGTCATTGTAGCCCTGCGCGTGAGCACAGGGATGCCGCGATCCGCAAACAATTTTGGCGCGAAGTATAGTCTGCGCATCAGCGATCCAAAGCACGGACTCAAGCGCCGCGCTCCGACGGGGAGATTGCGTTTCAAGTGTCACGCAACTGTTGCGGTTGCGCCGCGTGGTTGTAACGCGGGCCGGGCACCCTCCGGCTCCCATCATGCGATCATTCTCCTGTCCCTTCCACCGCTTCGCGTTCATCTCGGCCTTGACGGCTCTTTCCGTCCCGTTGCTCGTCGCCCAGCCCGTGGGCGCCACCGTCGGCCTCAACGGTCGGTTTTTCATCAACCAGGGCCTGGTCGGCGTTGGCCGAATCCCGGCGTCCGCGCGCGACAAATTCGGCGAGACGATCGGATCGTTTTCCGCGATGACCTTCGATGCCCGGTCGTGGCGCCGCCAGGCAGACGGTGCCTACGCGGGTACGCTTTTCATGCAGCCCGACCGGGGGTATAACAACCCCAATACGACCAACTGGCGCGCGCGTTTCTTTACGCTCGCGATTGCGTTCAATCCCGCGCCCGCCGGCGCGGCGGCGCAAAACCAGGTTGGCATTGCCGTCGTCGACACGACCCTGCTCACCGAGGCCGAGGGCACGCCGCTCACCGCGCTCGACACGACCTCCGCCGGCACCGGCACACGCGCGGGATTTCCGCCGCTGCCGCAGGCGTTCAACGGCCGCCTCTCGATCGACGCCGAGGGCATCGTGCGCCTGCCCGACGGCTCGTTCTACATCAGCGACGAATACGGCCCCTATATCTACAAGTTTTCCCCTGACGGCAAACTCCAGTCCGCTATTCGTCCGCCCGCCGCCGTTGTGCCGCGGCGCAATGGCGCGGACTCGTTCGCTTCGAACAATCCCGGTCCGAATCAACCGATCCCCGTGCCGCCGGACCCGGTGACCGGGCGTCAGAACAACCAGGGCCTCGAGGGTCTCTCGCTCGCGCCCGACGGCAAGACGCTCTTTGCGCTACTGCAGTCGGCGGCGCGCCAGGATGGGGGCACGGGCAGCGCCAGCGCCATCCGTTTCCATACCCGGCTGCTCGCCTACGACATCACCGGTGCCGCTCCCGTGTTGAAAGGTGAATACGTCCTCCCGTTGCCGACCTTCAAGACGGCCGCGGGGGCCACGCTCGTCGCCGCCCAAAGTGAAATGCTCGCGATCAACAACACCCAGTTCCTCGTCCTCGCGCGCGATTCCGCCTTCGGCCACACCTTCGCCACGCCCACCTCGATCTACCGCAACATCCTCGTCTACGACATCAGCGAGGCGACCAACCTCGCCGGCTCCAAATTCGACGATCCCGCCAACCCCCTCGCGCCGGGCGGCGTGCTCGACAGCGCGATCAAACCCGCCCTGCGCACGGAGTTCATCAACCTCAACGACTCCGCGCAGCTCGCGAAATTCGGCCTGCACAACGGCCCGGCCGACGACAACAACAACCTTTCCGAAAAGTGGGAGGCGATGGCGCTCGTCCCCGCGCTCGATCTCGCCGCGCCCAACGACTACTTTCTCTTCGTCGGCAACGACAACGATTTCATCACGCAGAGCGGATTTCAGGATGGCGCCGCGTATGCCCATCCCTCCCGGATGGAGAACGACAGCATGCTGCTCGTTTACCGCATCACGCTCCCGTCGCGGGTCGTAAACGTTTCCAGTCGAGGGCAGGTCGGTGGCGCGGCTGGTCCCCAGATCGTCGGTTTCGTCGTCTCCGGGGCAAGGCCGAGGACGATGCTCATTCGCAGCGTCGGTCCGGCGCTCGGCACCTTCGGTGTGGTGGATGCGATCGCCGATCCCACGCTCGCCCTTTTCAACTCCGCCGGGGTGCAGGTCAACGCCAACGACAACTGGGCCGACGCGCCAAATCCCGCCGAACTCCGCGCCGCGATCGTGGGCAGTGGCGCCTTTGCGCTGGCCGAAGGCAGTCGGGACTCTGCGCTGCTCGCCACGCTCGACCCTGGCGTTTACACGGCGCAGGCCACCGGTGTCGCCGGCGCCAGCGGGGTCGGCCTCCTCGAAATCTACGAGGTGCCGTGAGGGAACTTGCGCCCTGGCCGGCGTTTTTCGGGTCGGGGCTGATCGCCGCTGCCGCCGGAACCCGTCACCGGTGAAAAACCCGCTCCTCCTGCCGGCCCGGCCATGCGCCGGCGCGGGCCGGGCCACCCGAGTCGTGCCACCGCCGTGAAAGCGTTCGCCGAAATCTTCTGTGCCCAGCATCGCTGCGCACCGCGCACATTCACCTGGCAGGCCTTTTGGCGCTGCCTGCACCCCTGCGCGGTGCCGGTCGCGCCGCTGGCACTCTGGCTTTTCCCGCAGCATTTCGAGACGGATTGGGAACTCATCCGGCGTGCGGCCCGCTGCTCCTCGCTTCGCCAGGTCGATGAGGAAATCCGCGACTTCGTGGCGGATCCCGCCAATCGGAGTTGGTGGCGGCGGGTGGCGCGCATCCGGCTTTCCACCCAGCGCGTCCGGCGGCTGGCCCGGTGTTACCTGCCGGCCGGCATCCGGCCGCCGCCCGGTCCGCGGCTCCCATGACCGCGATGAATGACCGCCACCGCCGGCGGTGGGTGCTGCTGCTGTTCAGCACGGTGGTGTCCAGCGCGAGCGGGCAAACGGCGGCGGAGTTTGCGCGGGCGCTCGACTGCTATCACGCCCGCCGTTACACGGAGGCGCGGACCAGATTCGAGCGCATCGTGCTCGTGCGGCCGGCGGATCCGGAAATCGATTTTTATCTCGGGCGGCTCGCGCTCTGGTTCGACGACGCGCCGGCCGGTCTGTCGCACCTGGAACGGGCGGCACAACGCGCACCGCAGGAGGCGCGGATTCAGAATGCGCTCGGTGACGCCTACGGCCTCGCGGCCCAAAATGCGAACTTGCTGGCGAAGCTCGGCTGGGCCCGGCAGTGCCGCCAGGCCTACGAGTGTGCGGTCGAACTCGATCCGGCCAATCTGGCGTACCGCTGGAGCCTGCTCGGCTACTATTGCGTGGCGCCACGGCTCGCCGGGGGCGGACTTGAGAAGGCGGAGGCGCAGGCGGCGGCAATCGCCGTCCTCGATCCGATGAACGGCCGGATTGCCCGGGCGACGCTCGCGCTCGCGACGGAGCGTTATCCGGCCGCGTTCGCCGAGTTCGAGCCGGTGTTGCGGGACACCCCGGACGATTTTCTGGCGCTGTATCACATCGGTCGTTGCGCCGCCCTGAGCGGACGGGAGCTCGATCGCGGGATTCGCGCCCTGCGCCGGTGCCTGGAGTTGCGAGCGCCCGAAGGTGACGACATGCCGACGCACGCTTACGTTCATCACCGGCTCGGGAATCTGCTGGCGAAAAAAGGCGACCTCGCCGCCGCCGCCGCGGAATACGCCGCGGCGCAGCGCGAACATCCGGATTTTCGCGCGCAGAAGATCATGCTGCGGAACTAACGAGGCGCAGCCTCGTGGGTGAGGTCTGAGACGCGGACCGTGGAGTTTTGGGGTCGTCCGACGGGGTGATGTCGTAAAAAGTGAAAACCGGAGGGGGACCATCGCGCGAATCACAATTCACGACATGACCCCATCGGCTGTTCCCAATTACTGACCGCTATAATAACCCACGAACTAATGTTAAAAAAAGCCCTATATTCGAAATTAACCTTGGCCTTGTTGCGGTAGCGGGTAATAACTCCCTCCATGCGCGGCCTCACGGGACACTACCTTTCGACCGTGTACGTCGGAGAAACGGTCAAGGCCTTCGTGCCCGACCCGTTGCCGCCCGTTCCTCCGCTGGAGTGGAGCCCAGCGCTTCAATCGCTTTCGCAAAAAGCCATGCTCGCGCTGGGACGCTTGGATGGTGCAGCCGCCGTTTTGCCTGACGTCAGCCAGTTTCTTTACACCTACATCCGCAAAGAAGCCGTTCTCTCCTCCCAGATTGAAGGCACCCAATCGTCTCTTTCCGACCTGCTCCTGTTCGAAAACGAAGATGCCCCCGGTGTCCCGAATGAAGATGTGCTGGAGGTCTCGAACTACGTCGCGGCGCTGGAGCATGGGCTGAAGCGGTTGCGCGAATTTCCGCTTTCCCTCCGGCTCATCCGGGAAATTCATGGCGTGCTCCTGGCGAAAGGTCGCGGCAGCGACAAGCAGCCGGGCGAGTTTCGCACGTCGCAGAACTGGATTGGCGGTACGCGCCCAGGCAAAGCCCGCTATGTGCCGCCTCCCGCCGACCAAGTCATCGAGTGCATGGGTGCGCTGGAGAAATTCTTGCACGCCGATGCCGGGCACACCTCGCCCTTGTTGAAAGCCGCGCTGGGTCATGTGCAGTTCGAGACGATTCACCCTTTTCTGGACGGCAATGGTCGCATTGGCCGCCTGCTAATCACCTTCCTGCTCTGCCACGAAGGCGTGTTGCAGCAGCCCCTGCTCTACCTCAGTCTCCACCTGAAGCAGCATCGCAAGGAATACTACGATCTGCTCCAGCGGGTGCGCACCGAGGGGGCGTGGGAAGAGTGGTTGGAGTTTTTTTTCGATGGGGTGGCCACGACCGCCGATCAGTCCGCCGACACGGCACGGCGCATCCTGCGTCTTTTTCAGAAAAACGCGCAAAAACTTTCCGCCGCCGGCGCCTCTGCCTCGGTCCTGCGCGTGCATGGACTTTTGCAGCGCCAGCCGATGCTGACGGTCAACCGCGCGCTCTCGCTGATGGACGACGCGCCGACCTTCGCCACGGTCAACAGCGCCTTCGGCAAACTCGCCAGCCTGGGCATCGTGGAGGAAATGACCGGCGGGCCGCGTTACCGCGTCTTTGCCTACCAGGATTATCTCGCCATCCTGAGCGAGGGTACCGAACCGGTCTGAGACCGCGAAAGATTAGATTGCGCTGACAACGCGGATAGAGGCACGAGAATCTCCGACTATCCGCGCCATCCGCGTAATCTGCGGTTAAGTGCCTTGGCTGGCCCTCCGGTTGCGGCCCTGAGCCGCGGTGCGAATACTGCGGGGCCGATCCAAAGGGGACGGAGCGTTACCGGTTTGCGCCGCCGGAACCACCGGCGGGACCGCCGCGAGAATCGGCGCGTTTCGAGGGGGACCGGCCGGAGGAAATAACGGGAAACGCATCGACCACTTCGAATCATTCCTTAAGAAACTGCGCCGTTGTAGCCCACTGCATGAGCAGTGGATTGGCCAAAATTCCCTGCGCTCACGCGCAGGGCCACGAAATCCGACGTTTCATTCGGCCGGTGCCAAGACCTGTTTTGGTGGCGGGACTCGTTAGTTGGATCCGTGGCGCGGACCGGCGGAAGGAAATGATAAGCGACCTTGTTTGTCCGTCCGTCAAAAATCGCCTGCCAGCAGGCTCCTACCTCCGGAAAAAAGGCCGCAAACGACGTCATGAGAACGTCACATTTGTGACGGATGCGTGTCGGTCCGGTGAATGTTCGGTGACGGGAGGACAATAGCGTTGCGGACGGGGATTGGGCGGTGGCGTGCTCGCGACCCTGATGAAATTCGTATCGGCATGCTCGTCGTTTCCCCGTTGGTGTGGCCTGGTGTTCGGTCTGGCCTTGGCGCTGCCAGCGCAAGGCGCGGAGGCAGCTCTCGGCGCGATCGGCGGACGTGCGGTCAACGCGGCCACGGGACTCCCGGTGTCGGGCGCGATCGTCAGCATCGTGGGCACCGGTCTGGCGGCGAAGACGGATCTGGATGGCGCCTTTCGCATTCCCGGTGTGCCGGCGGGTGCGCAGGAGGTGGCGGTGGCCCGGGATGGTTTCCAGGGACTTGCGATCACCGGCTTGGCGGTCGAGGCGGGCGGCACCACGCGCGTCGATCTGCCGCTGGAAGCAGCGGGCGGTGCAGTGGTGACAATGGACAAGTTCCGGGTCACGGCCGAAGTGGCGTCCGGCTCTGACATTGGCCTGTTGAGTCTGCGCCAGAAGTCCGCGGCGGTCAGCGACGCGATCGGCGCCATGCAGTTCGGGAAGCTCGCCGTCGGCAATGCGGCCGAGGCGATGACCAAGGTGACCGGCGCGAGCCTCGTCGACGGCAGCTATGTGCTCATCCGCGGCCTCGGCGATCGCTATTCCAACACCCTGCTCAACGGCACCGCGGTGCCCACGGCCGATCCCGACAAGCGTGCGGTGCAGATGGACCAGTTTCCGAGCGACCTGATCGAGAGCATCACGACCACGAAGTCGTTCACCCCGGATCAGCCCGGGGCATTTTCCGGCGGCAGCGTGAACGTGCGCACCAAGTCGTTTCCGGAACAGTTCTTCTTCTCGGTCGGGACCTCGTTCGCCCTTTCGTACAACAGCAACACGACCCGGGCCAGCATCCTGACGGTGCCGGGACACAGCCGCGACGCGCTGGCACTCGGCGCCAGCCCGCGTGCGGCACCGGAATTGCCGGCGGCGATTCCCGATCGCACCAGCGCGCGGATTGCGGCCCTGCAGGGCAACTTCAAACCGGCGGAACAGCTCGATGCCGCCAGCAAGGCGTTCAACAATCGCGGCTACTTTCCCTCGACCGAACGGGCCGGACCCAACCTCGGATTTACGTTGGCGTTTGGCGATCGGCGCACCTGGGGCGACGGGAAGATCTTCGGCTACACGGCTAGCCTCACCTACGACCATGGCTTCGAGCACTACGAGGGCGGGGAGAAAAACCGGTACAACGGCGTCGCGGGTGCGGTGCAGCCCAAGCTTCTGCTCACGCCCGATCGCAGCGAGCTCACCTTTAGCCGCGCGGCGACGCTGCCGGCGATCGCGCCGCCGCTGGGGGTGACGTCGAGCACGAAGTCGGCGGGCTGGGGTGGGTTCACCAAGCTCGCGATTCGGCCGTCGCTCGATCACGAGATCAGTCTGGATTTGTTCCGCACCCAGTCGGCCGAGGATCGGGTGCAGCGCGGCGTGGGCGAGCAGGCCTTCGACTACGCCGGGAATATCGACGAGGTGTACGCGTTGTTGTTCACCCAGCGTTCGATCACGTCGGCGCAAATCGCCGGCAAGAGCCTGTTTCCGAGCGTGCGCGAATTGCAGGTGGACTGGCATCTCGCGCGTTCGCGCAGCACGCAGGATCAGCCGGACTATCGAACCCTTTCCGTCTACTACAACCTGAGGGGTGATTTCATCAACGCCACCGGGGTGCAGCCGAACCGCCTCTTCCGCGCGCTGGGCGAGGACAGCACGGAGGGTGGAATTGAGTTCACGCTGCCGATTGCGTTGGCCGGGCGGGACTCCCGGCTGAAGTTCGGGGGTGTCCAGTCGCGCGGAACCCGGAATTACACGGAACGACGTTTTCAGTGGACGAGCGTGCCGCAGACGCACGCCGAGCTGGAGGCCTTTCCCGGGACCGTGGGCATCACCGCGCGCACGGAGAATTCCGTCGCGTTCGGCAACACCATTTCGCGGTTGCAGGAGCCCAACAACTACGACGCAGACCAGCGGATCGGGGGAAGTTACGCGATGCTCGATGCGCCGCTGATGGATCGGCTGCGCGCCATTGCCGGGGTGCGGTTCGAGCAGACGAGGATGAACTCCCGGCCCGTGAAGCTCGTCGGAGTGAATCCGCGCGACGGCCAGGTGGATCAAACGGACGCGTTGCCCGCGCTCAGCCTCGTTTATGCCGCCGGGTCGAACACGAACTGGCGGGCGGCCTACGGGCGCACGATGGCGCGGCCCACGTTCAAGGAGCTCTCGGACATCCGCTACGAGGACGTGTTCACCCTCGACACCTACCTCGGCAATCCCGACCTGCAGCTCACGGTCATCGACAACTATGACTTGCGCTGGGAGTGGTTTCCCCGCCGCGGCGAGACGGTGGCGGTCAGCGCGTTTTACAAGCGCATGCAAGATCCGATCGAGGTCGTGTTCCGGCCGCAGGTGGGATCGATCCAGCCGCAAAACGTCGATCGCGGTTCAATCTACGGCGTGGAATTTGAATTTCGCCGCAATCTCGGCGCGTACGGTGCCAGGCTGGCGCCGTTCAGCCTGGGGGCCAACCTCTCGTTGATCGACTCGCAGGTGAGCATCCCCGATGCCGAGATGGCCAGCATCCGCCTGCAGGAACCCGGCGCCCGCAACCAGCGCGAGCTGCTCGGACAGTCGGCCTACATGTTCAACACCGATTTGACGTGGGAGCGGCGCGCCTCCGGCACGATGGCGACGATGTCGTTCAATATCGTCGGCCGGCGCCTCAGTCTGGTGCAGTTCGGATCGCTGCCCGACGTTTACGAGCAGCCCGCGCCGTCCCTGAACCTGGTTTTCTCGCAGCAGCTCTGGCGCGGCCTGCGCCTGAAGCTGGCCGCGAAAAACCTGATCGATCCCGATCGCAAGAAGACCATCGGCCCCGCGAACACCGGCCTGATCTACGAGCGCTACCGCAACGGCCGCACGTTCGCCCTCTCCCTCACCTACATGTTCGAGTGAGCCCTCTTTCCCTTCCCTACAAAATCATGAAAATGAAATCGCTGCTGTTCATCCCGCTGCTGGCCTTCGCCGGCAACGCCTTTGCCGCCGACGTCCTCGTCACCGGCAAGATCTCCGCCAACACGACCTGGTCGTCGGCCAACCGCTACCAGCTCAACGGGTACGTTTTCGTCACCAGTGGCGCCACGCTGACCATCGAGGCCGGGACAATCGTCCAGGGCCGCGTGAGCACGGGTACGGGCGCGGCCGCGCTCGTGATCTGCCAGGGCGCCAAGATCGAGGCCTCGGGCACGGCGACCCGGCCGATTATCTTCACGTCTGAGCTCGATTTGCTCAACGGCAACCTCAGGGAGACCGACACCGGCCTGTGGGGCGGTCTCGTCATCCTCGGCCGGGCGGTCATCAACTCGCGCTCCGACAGCGCCATCCTGCCGGCGCCGATCACCGATCAGATTGAAGGCTTCGCCGTCGCCACGGCGGATGTGCCGCTCATCACCTACGGCGGCACCGACGACAACGACAACTCCGGCACGCTGCGGTATGTGTCGGTCCGGCACGGCGGCGCGGTCATCGGCACGGGCAACGAAATCAACGGCATCTCGATGGGTGGCGTGGGCCGCGGCACGACGATCGAGTTCTGCGAAGTCTTCGCCAACAAGGATGACAGCTTCGAATTCTTCGGCGGCACGGTGAACGCCCGCTACCTCGTTTCGGCTTTCTCCAACGACGACAACTTCGACTACGACCAGGGCTATCGCGGCAACCTGCAGTTCCTCTTTGCCATCCAGTCCGACATCGGTGCCGACCGCGGTGACCGCGGGTTTGAGATGGATGGCGCCACGGCGCCCGAGGCGACCGCGACCCCGATGGGTGGCGGCACGGTTTTCAACGCCACGCTGATCGGCATTGGCACCCAGACCCAGCCCAACGGCCAGCCGGGCCGGGCCAGCACCGCGATGCACCTGCGCGACAACGGCGCGACCAAGATCTACAACTCCGTGTTCGTCGACTTCGCCACCATCTTTCGCATCGATGCCGACGAGCAGCCCCGCATCGACGACGGCAGCCTCCTCTTCCGCAACAACACCTTCTTCTCCCACGTCGCGGCCAACAACACCTCCACCGGCGTCTTCGAGACCGACAGCCCGCTCAAGCCCGCGCTCTTCACCGACACGAATCTCGGCAATCAAATTGCCAACCCGCTCCTTCGTGGCATCGGCCGCAAGCCGACCCGCCTGCTCGACCCGCGTCCGGCGGCGGGCAGCCCCTTGCTGGGTGCGGCCGTGACCGCTCCGGTGAGTTCCTTTTTCACCGCGACCAGCTACCGGGGCGCGTTCGGTGACACCAACTGGGCCGCCGGTTGGACGAAGCTGTGGACCGAGGGCTGGTTTGACCTCGCCAGCGGCGCCACGGGCAATGATGTCGCCATCATCGCTGGCTCGACCAACAAGTTCGTCAACATTTCGACCCG
This sequence comes from Opitutaceae bacterium, assembly GCA_044344465.1. Classification (GTDB taxonomy): domain Bacteria; phylum Verrucomicrobiota; class Verrucomicrobiia; order Opitutales; family Opitutaceae; genus ER46. The sequence goes on along the minus strand of JBIJCX010000111.1, from coordinate 517 downwards.
CGGCCTGGCCGGCACCGGCGATCAGGTACTCATCGCGGGCTTTGTGATTCCTCCGGGCCAGGTTCAGACCGTCCTCATCCGCGGTGTTGGCCCGACGCTTGCGATCCTTGGGGTCCCGGGCGCGCTGGCTGACCCGGTGCTGGAAGTCTACCGGGCCGGGGCCGGGACGCCGTTCGCCACGAACGACAATTGGAGCGGCACGCAGACCGCCACGGTGGCGGCGCAGGTGGGTGCGTTCGCGCTCCAGGCCAACAGCCTGGACGCCGCGATGATCATGAACCTCGAACCGGGCGGTTACACCGTGCAGGTGAAGGGCAAAGGCACGGCGACGGGCCTCGCGATTGTCGAAGTTTACGAGGTCGACTGAGCCGGCCGGTTCGACCGGTCTGGGACGGATTTTGTCGCGGGGTGGGGTCTTCGGACTCCACCCCGTTTTTTTTCGGTTGTGGGTAAGTTCGGATATTTCATGGAGACGCGGCGCCCTCGCCGCGGAGCGCTCGACCACCGCGGCGGGGGC
>JBIJCX010000110.1:0-23244 GCA_044344465.1 Opitutaceae bacterium | reverse complement strand
ATGGTCTGGTATATCGGCTGTCCGGTCGAACTGGTGCCGACCTGCACGCGCTCGGTCCGAATCTGGCCGGGCATGGTGATATAGACCGGCTCGGACACCGTCTCGCGCTTCATCTGCGGTGGCCCCACCCCATAATCGAGATCGATGACGAGATCGGCCTTGGTATTGCCCGGCGCCTCATACATGCCCTTGCCCGAGAGGGCGGTCCGCACCATGCCGGCAGCTTCCTTGTAGCGCAACGAGTCGTCGGCCACGAGTGGGTTCTTGTTCTTAATCTGGTACGAGATTGCAGCCTCGGCGTTCGGTTTGGCCAGAGCATCGACCTTTACCTCGGTGGTCGAGGCGCACCCCGCCAGCCAGAGCAATGCCGCGGCCAGCGCGAGGGGACATCGCGCTCGAACCACCCTTGTCCGGGGCGGGGAAGAGGGAGAACCCGATTGGGCGTCGGTATTCATGGAGAACAAACGAAATCGTACTTGGAAAAACTCCGGAGGCAACTCCCTGATGCTGACGATTCCGTTACACGGTGAAACTCGGTCCAGGCGCGTCCGCCCGACCACACTGGAAATGCGCGGTCCGGGCCATGACAACGTAGTTCCGAGCTGAATCGGCCAGGGTTCGATCGGGCCCAGCGGGATTTCGGCCTGTCATCGGCCGGCGGGCGGAAACGGCAGCGTCGCCCCGTCGCGTCACCCTGCAAAACCGGCCGTTTACTTCCGGTTCGCCGCCCGCTGCGCGCGGAGGACAACCCGGAACATCTGCACCGCCAGCCAAAATACCCCGCTCATGCAAGCGGCCGTCAAGCCACCCCAGAGGAGCGTCATCTTCGGGTCATTGGTCTGCACGTGCGGCGAAACCAACGTGTAGATATAGGCGAAGAACGCGATGACCAGGACCGCGTCGACAACGAGGCTGACGGGCGAGGTGAACTTCTGTTCGGGCTGGGCCATGCGCCGAAAAAGAGACGGACAAAATCGGTCTTGTCCACGGAAAATTCACCGCCCTCGCGATCTTGAATGAAGTGCGCGAGTTTCGGGCGCGACCAGCTTTTGCGTTGAAACCCCCGAGCCCGTGGGGTCGTCTCACCGGCGCACGCGCTGCGTCGCATGACCAAACCGGCTTCCACCAGCTTTCACGATCAAGCGACCACGCTGCGCCAGCTGAAGGTGTTGGTGGCCGTCCTCGTGGTGTCGAACCTCGGGCTCGGTCTGATCAGCTTTTTTCTGCTCCGTGCGCTGGACCGCAATTACTCGGACTTGATCGGCCACAGCGTGCCGGTGCAGAGCGACCTCCAGACCCTCACCGCCGCTGCCGTCGAGGCGCTGCGCGGCACGGGTCCCGCGCTATTCAATGCGACGGGCAACCAAAGATTGGCGATCCTGCAGCGTTCCCGCACGGCGATCGACCGCGATCGCGATTTGCGCCAGCGGTTGCTGGCGAGCGGATCATTTTCGGTAGCGCCCGAGGTGCGAACGGAATTCGAGGCGGCGGGCGAGGCTTTTCGCCGCGGCGCGGGCGAAGTGCTGAACCTGGTCGCGGCGGGCAAGGCGGCCGAGGCGGTTCACCTGCGCGATAATTCCCTGCGCCCGGCATTCGATCGCTATCTCGGTGTCATCACCCGGGCTTCGGACTTCGTCGAGGAGGACAGCCTGAAGGCGAGCCGTGCGTTGTCCGAGAAAACCAGCACCCGGTCGGTCGTCCTGCTCGGGATCGCGAGCTGGCCGGTGATCATCCTGGGGGCGTTGCTGCTCCTCACCGCGGTGTTCGTCATCGTGCTCATGGTCCTTTTCCGCGGGCGCGAAATGAGCGACATGCCTTAAGTTTCCACAACGCAGGAGCCGAGCGCTTTCGGGATCGCACCCGTTAGCACCTCCGGCGGGCCTTGGGTCACCCGTACGTTGTCTTCGATGCGCACGCCGCCCAGCGCGAGATGCTGGTCAACCAACGGCCAGTTGACGCAGTCGCGATAGCGTTCCCGCCGAGCCGGATCGGTCAGCAGCGCGGGAATAAAATAGAGTCCCGGCTCGATCGTGACGAGGTAGCCCGGCTTCAGCGGCAGGTCCATCCGAAGGGTGCGGAGGCTGGGGCGGGGATCCTTGGTCCGCCCGGGGAGCAGACCGCTGCCATCGCGCACGCCCAGGCCAACCATGTGCCCAAGCCCGTGGGGAAAGAACAAGGTGTGCGCCTCCTGTTCGATGAGGGACGCGGGGGCGCCCCGCATGACACCCATGCTGACGAGTCCTTCGACCAGCTCGGAGGCCGTCGCGAGGTGAATATCCTTCCACTCCGTGGCCGGCAGGCAGCGGGCGATGGCGCGTTCCTCGGCCGCTAGCACGACCTGATACAAGTCGCGCTGGAACAGGGTCGGCGTTCCGGCGACATACGTGCGCGTGACGTCGGCGGTGTAGCGATCGATTTCCGCACCGGCATCGACCAGGACAAACTCGTTCTCGCGCACCGCGCGGGCCGACGGTTCGAAATGCAGCACCGCCGAATTGGGCCCGCTGCCGACGATGCTGCCGTAGCCCGGCCGCGTGCCCCCGGCGCGGAAGAACCCCGTCTCAAGTTCGATTTGCAGCGCCCGTTCCGTGACGCCCGGTCGAAGCGACTGGCGCAGGGCGGCAAATCCGGCCGCGGTGGCGTCCGCCGCGCGGCAGACTCGTTCGATTTCATGGCCATCCTTCGGCCTCCGCGCGTGCGTGAGGGCCTCGCGAACCCGGGCGCTCAGCGCATCGTCCCGGACCACGCCGGCGATCGCGGCTCCGAGCCCGGCGACCGGCCGGTGCTGCCGCGCCCTGAGCCACGGCTCCAGTTCGCCGAGGAGCCGGCCCGGCAGCTGCGTCCGCCCTTCCCACACCCGCTCGGCCTCGGTGATTCCCGGCACAAACGACTGCCATCCCGCGCTGGGGCTGTCCCGCGGATCGAAGGCCATGACCCCGCCGGCGCATTCCTGGCCGGCCAGGTAAAAATACTCAGCGTGCGATCGAAACGGATACGTTTGGTCGCTGCCCTCGGGCAGCGGCACCGGCGTGCCGGCGCCCACCACCAGCAGGCCGCCATCGAGCGGCAGGTGTGCGGCGACCCGGGTGCGTCGGTCGGAGAGGAAGGTGTGCATGAGCTTGCGGCGAGCGTGAGGCGGCGGACGCCGGCCGGCAAGCGGGCAGAGATCAGGGCGGCCGGCCGTGGCCGCAACCAAAGGCGGTCCCAGACGCATCTTTCTCTTTCTCTTTTCTCTTTCTCTTAATCTTTCTCTTCCGGGGAATCTCCGAGCCCCGGACGAAAGAGAAAGATAAAGAGGAAAGAGAAAGATTTGAAATCGTCGCCGGCGGGCACGATCCGGATCGATATCAGCACCATGAAAGCCCGCAGCCGGAAACTCAGACCACGACCCCGGTGTTTCCGCCTCGGTCGAGATTGATGTCCATGTTGAGCGGGTTCGTTTTCCAACCCCCGGCGGTGAAATCCGGTACCGCAATCGAATTGGACCGGTTGAGGACCGACCATTCACTCAGCGGGACAATCGCACTCCATGCGGCCGCATCATACACGTCTTGGTCGAGCGGCAGTCCGTTGCGTAAACAGTCAATCAGCCGCCAGTCTTCCAGCAGGTCGCTGCCGCCGTGACCGGCCTTGATTTGGCGGGCAAGTTCACTCACCTGCCGGGTGATCTTCGGCGTGTATTGCTCGGTCAATGACTTGAATTCCGCGGGCGACACCCAGACATGGTTCCCCTTGCAGAGCCTGGGCGGCTCCGGGTCGTAGAGCGCGGCGCCCCTGGTTCCGTAGATGCCGTGGAACAGGTTGTGGGGCGAGGGTGACGTGGCATCATGCTGCAGCATGATGGTGCGCCCCATGGTCGTCCGGATGGTGGTGACGTTCATGTTGCCGCGGTAATTTTTTTCGGCAAACGGCCGGAAAAAGTCATCCGTGGCCGCGAGCTCCCGCGCCCTGGCCTTCATCATGAAATCATTGCTCTCCACGGAAACCAGGAACTCGAACTTGTCGCCCCGGTTGATGTTCATGACCTGGCTGACCGGACCAAGGCCATGCGTGGGGTAGAGGTTGCCCCGCCGTTCGGCGTATTGTTTTAGCCACCACATGTCCCAATAGAGGTCCTTGGAGAAATTGTTCCGCATCTTGCTGGTGTTATAGGCACAGTCGCCATGAACCACGTCGCCGAAGAATCCCTGCCGGGCCATGTTCAGGGTCATGAGCTGGAAAGGCAGGTAGCTGTCGTTCTCCATCATCATGCAATGTTTTCGGGTCTGCTCGGCGGCTTCCACCAACTGCCAGCACTCCTCAATGGTCCCGGCCGCCGGCACCTCGGACGCGACGTGCTTGCCCTGGTTCAGGGCATAAACCGCCATCATCGTGTGCATGTACCACGGCGTCGTAATCATCACGAGATCGATGTCGTCACGCGCACAGACTTTCTTCCAGTCTTCCGGTCCGGTATAGACATCCGGAGTGTGCGCTGTTCCGGCCAGGCGTTTCTTCGCGGCGTTCGCTTTTTCGGGCCGAATATCGCAGAGGGCTTTGATCTCGACGCCTTCGATATGGCTCATGACCGACACATGAGCCGGTCCGCGTTGGCCCAAGCCGATGACGGCGATGCGCACTTTCTCCAGTGGCGGCGCGGCGAAGCCCGCCATGTTGAAGCGCTGCACGTGGGCCTTCGCCAACCGCTCGCTGACCTGGGAGGTATCGTTCTTGTCCTTACGGTTCCCTTGCGCCGCGCCGCCCTGCAGGATGCTGCCGCCTCCGAGACCTAGGCCCACGAGGCCGGTTGTTTTGATGAAGGTTCGTCGGTTGGTTTTCATCGTCCTCGCAACATAAGCCGCAACCGCGTCCTGCCGACAGAATTCATGCGGGCGGCCCGACGGAGTGGGGCCGCCAAAGACTGTACCCGCGCCCCGGCCTGCGGCCGTTTCGTGGAAGGAGAATTGAGCCGCCGCCGTTGCTGCACCAAACTGAGGAGTCCGCTCGCGACATGCCCCGACATCAACGTCCGGCCCCATATTGGCGTTCCTTGGCCTCGGTTGGACTCTGCACCTACCTGAACTCGTGCCAACGGTTAAGATTATCGGGCCGTACCGATTCCAATTCTACTCCAGCGATCGCGACGAACCCGTCCAGGCACATGTTGAGCGCGATGCCGCAACGGCGAAGTTCTGGCTGAACCCAGTGCGACACGAGCAAAACCAGCGGTTCACCCGGACAGAACTTGCACGCCTGCAAAAACTGGTAGAGCGTCATCAAGCAGAATTCAGGAGAAAGTGGAATAACTACTTTGGCACCGAATAAGACCGTGTTGGTTCTGGGCGTCCGTGTCACGGACGACACGCTGGTCGTGGATTTTGACGACGGACGTTCCGTCTCTCTGCCGCTCGCCTGGTATCCGCGGCTGCAGCGTGGCACGGAGAAGGAGCGCGCCACATGGCGCCTTTGCGGGGCGGGCCAGGGGATTCATTGGCCACTCTTGGATGAAGACTTGAGCGCCGAAGGATTGCTGGCCGGGCGCCGGTCGGGAGAGAGCGAAGCGTCTTTCAGCCGATGGTTGAAGATCCGGGCCAAACGCCGGCCGGCATGAAGTGGTCATTCGATGGGGTCAGTATGGGACCCCATCGGGCTGTCCTCCGCGTGGAATTTGCCGGACGCGCGCACCAAGCTTGACCACCAAGCACGGTCGCTTACCGTTTCGCCATGCAGGCCACGCTGAGCAGCAAATACCAGATTACCATCCCGGCGAAGTTGCGAAAAAAGTTTCACCTCAAGCCGGGGATGAAGCTGGTGTTTGACGAAAAGGCGGCCGACCTGCGAGCGAAGCCAAAATATGATTTCGACCTGGACGCGATGCGCGGCGCGCTGGGAGCGGCAAGGGATTTTGAGCGCGGCAAGACGTCGGATCAGATTCTTCGCGAGATGCGCGGCTATGACCGCCGGGACCTTTGACGACGGCAATCGACAGTTCTGTGCTCTGGGCCATCGCGAAAGGAGAGGCAGACGGGGCCGCGTGGCTGGAATCGCTGGCAGAGTGTCGCGCCCAAGGGCGGCTGGTGATCTGCGATATCGTGTGGGCAGAGACGCGCGCCGCTTTTCCGAGCGCGGCGGCGCATGCGGGCTTTTTGGAGCGACTCGGCGTGCATTTTGAGGCGTCCGATCCGGCCGTGGCCAATCTGGCGGGTGAGATCCATGACCGCTATCGGCGGGCGGGAGGCAAACGGATCCGATTGACGGCCGATTTTCTTATTGGTGCGCACGCCACGCTGCGGGCGAGCAGGCTGGCGACGAAAGATGATGGGTTTTTTCGAGAGCAGTTTCGAAGGCTTTCCGTCGTGCGTCCGGTGGTCAGTCCCTGAGCGATGCGCAAAGAGAGACAGGGATGAGTGTGCAGCGTTCGTTCCCAATTGTGCGCCGCGGCGCACAATTCAGATGCCGCGACTCCGGACTTCTGCCGTCAGCCCGCTCCGACGGGCTGCACGGTGACAAACCGCACCACCGCGCGATTCTGGGCGCGGGAGTCGGCGAGGGACACGACGAACTGCACTTCCCAATCGTTAATCCCTTCCGCATCGATTAGCATTTGCGCGACGGCCCACTCGCCCGCCTCGCGATCCTCGGACCAATGCGTGTGCTGCGCCGAGCGTCCCTCGGGGTCGAGCCGGAAGCGGACATGCGCGTCGAAGAACGGCGCGAAGGCCGCTTCGAGCCGGCGCGCCTCGGGCGAAAGCGGTTCACCGGCGATGGCGGGCGCCGCCTCGCCGGTCGCCAGCCGCGAGCCGGCACTTTCCCAATCGCGAGCGGCGACATCCTGTAAAAAACCGAAGATCGCGGTGCGCACGAGCCTTCGAAACGAGGGTGCATCGCGCGTGATGTCGAAGGCCGCGGGCCGCGCGGGTTTGTCGGCGCCCTCGGCGGCGACGAATTCCGGGTTGCGCAACCGCTCCCATTCCTCGAGCAGGCTCGAGTCCACGCCGCGGATGAGCTCGCGGAAATAATCCTCCATTTCGACGACCGCCTCCGTCTTGGCGCCCTCGGGCACCGTTTGGCTGAGGACTTTCCACACCTGTGAGAGATGCCGCAGGAGGAGGCCCTCGGAACGTTCCAGCCCGTAGTCCTTCACGTAGTCGGCGAAGGAGAGGTAACGCTCGAACATCTCGCGGGCGATCGACTTGGGCCGGACGTTTTCCTGATCCACCCACGGATGCGCGGCGGCGAAGGCGTTGAACGTTTCGTAGAGAAACTCGCGCAACGGCTTCGGGTGTTCGATCGCCTCGAGCTTTTCCATCCGCTCCTCGTAGGCGACACCCGCGGCCTTCAGCTCCGCGATCTTCTCGCCCTTCAATTTGTCCACCTGCCGGCGGAGAATCTGATCGGGATCCTCGACAATCGCTTCGCAGAGCGTGAGGACATCGAACGGATAATCCGGCGACGCCCGGTCGAGCAGCGGCAGCGTGTCGATCAGGTAAAGCGAGAGCGCTTGGTGGAGCGAAAAGTCCTCCTGCAACTCGACGTTGACGCGGAGCTGGTGGCGTCTGGGCGCCGCTGCGAGACCGCCCTGTACGGAGTCGAAGGGGCCTGCGTGGCCGTCGTCAGGCGACGCCCCTACGGGAACGATCTCGACAATCTTCCGTTCGACCAACGCGCGAAAAAGCTGCCAGGCGCGCTTGCGCAACGCGCGCTTGCGATGCGGCGTTTCGTGCGCCGCGCGGATAAGCAACTGCAACGCACGGCAGCCGTCGCCCGCGCGGCTGAGCACGAGGAGCAGCATCCCGTGCGATACTTCGAAGTGCGACGAGAGCTCCTCGGGCGGCGCGGTGCGGAGGCGTTCGAAGGTCTTGGGATCCCAGCCAATCGAGCCCTCGGGCGCGCGCTGCTTCACCAGCTTCTTTTGCTTCTTCGCATCGCGGGCCGCTTTTTCCTCGGCGCGCTTGTTTTCGATCGCGTGCTCGGGTGCCTGCACGATGACGTAGCCCCGGTCATCGAAGCCTTTGCGGCCGGCCCGGCCGCTGATCTGCCGGAAGTCGCGGACGCTGAGGATCGCGCTCTTCTTGCCGTCGTATTTCCACAGCTGGGTGAACACCACGGTGCGGATCGGCACGTTGATGCCGACGCCGAGCGTATCCGTGCCACAGATCAGTTTGAGCAGTCCTTTCTGCGCGAGTTGTTCGACTAGGATCCGGTATTTCGGCAGCAGGCCCGCATGGTGAACGCCGATGCCGTGCCGCAGCCAGCGGCGCATTTCCTTGCCGTAAGGGCTGTTGAAACGCACGCGTTCAAGAGCGGCTTGCAGGGCGGTCTTTTCCTCCTTCGAGCACACGTTGAGGCTCATCAGGCTCTGGGCCGCCTCGCTCGCGGCGCGCTGCGTGAAGTAGACGAGATAGACCGGCGCGCGCTGCTGCTCGAGCAACGCGGCCACGCGCTCGGTCAGCGGCGTCTCGGAATATTCGAACTCCAGCGGGACGGGCCGGCGGTCGCTGCGAACCGTGACGGACGGCGCACCGGTCAGGCGCGTGAGTTCCTTTTCGAAGAACGTGGTTTCGCCCAGCGTCGCGGACATGAGCAGGAAGCGCGCGCGGGGCATCGTCAGCAGCGGCACCTGCCACGCGTAGCCGCGTTCGGCGTCCGAGTAGTAGTGAAATTCGTCCATGATCACCGCGTGGATGTCGCTGGTCTCGCCCCGGTGCAGCGCGATGTTGGCGAGGATTTCCGCGGTGCAGCAGAGCACGGGCGCGCGCGGATTCACGCTGGCGTCGCCCGTCATCATGCCGACGTTTTCGGGGCCGAAGTCGCGGCAGAGCGAGAGGAACTTCTCGTTGACCAGCGCCTTGATGGGGCAGGTGTAGACCGAACGCTGGCCGCCGCAGAGCGCGCTGAAATGAAAGGCGGCCGCGACCAGCGATTTGCCGGAGCCGGTGGGCGTGTTGAGGATGACGTTACGGCCGCCGAGCAGTTCGAGAATCGCCTCCTCCTGCTCCGGGTAGAGTTCGAGCCCGCGCTCACTGGCGACGGCCAGGAATCTTTCCAGCACGGCGTCCGCATCCGGCGCGCCCGGCAGCGGGGCGAGGGGAGCAACGGCGGCAGAATTCGGCGGCATCCGCCACAAGGGCGCAGCAGCGGGAGGAAGAGTCAACCCGGGGGCAGCCTGTCGGGTTTTGTTTTGGGAGGTTCGCCGCGGGCCAACCGGGTGCTCGGTTTCGGATCTTCTGCCTGCGACCGTCTGCCGGCTGGAGGTCCTTGCGTTCACGGCTACGAAAACCGACTCTTCTTCTGGTCGGACCCAGGAACCCGTTTGGAGTGGGGCTCGTTGGCAGGTGGCCGACATCCGCGCAGGAATGGGCAAGATTTGAGGAGGCGGCCACGTGGGCACCGGCTAAGATGCGGCCATGCATTCTCGACCATTTTCCAATGGATTGTCCGCGTGGGGCGAACCCACGCAGTTGCGGGGTTCGGCCGTGTTGTCCGAGCCGCTGCTTAACAAGGGCACGGCCTTCACCTTGGAGGAGCGCGATGCGCTCGGCTTGCGCGGGCTGCTGCCGCCACGGGTGTTCACGCTCGATGAACAGGTTGAGCGGACGCTGAAATCGGTCCGGAGGAAACAGGACGCGATCGAAAAGTACATCTACCTGACGAGCCTCCAGAATCGAAACGAGGTGTTGTTCTACCGTCTGGTGATTGAAAACATCGAGGAGATGGTGCCGCTCATCTACACCCCGACCGTGGGTGAGGCGTGTCAGCACTACGGCGCCATCTACCGGCGCCCGCGCGGCTTGTTCCTCAGCCTGCACGAACGCGGCCGCATCGCGGAAATCCTGCGCCAGTGGCCGCATGGCGGCGTGCGCCTGATTGTCGTCACCGATGGCGAACGCATCCTCGGGCTCGGCGATCTCGGCGCGCTCGGCATGGGCATTCCGGTCGGCAAGCTCTCGCTCTACACCGCGTGCGCCGGCGTGCATCCCTATTACACGCTTCCAATCACGCTCGATGTCGGCACCGAGAATGCCTCGCTGCAGTCCGGTCCGGCGTACATTGGGATTCGGGAACGCCGGGTGCGCGGCGCCGCGTACGACGAGTTCATCGAGGAGTTTGTGAACGGAGTGAAGTCCGTCTTCCCGAAGGCGCTGCTGCAGTGGGAGGATTTTGGCAACACGAACGCGTTCCGGCTCCTGAGCAACTACCGGCGTCGCCTGCCCAGCTTCAACGACGACATCCAGGGGACGGCGGCGGTCGCGCTCGCCGGCGTCATCGGCGCGTTGCGTCTCACGGGCGGCACCCTGGCCCGACAGCGGCTGCTCTTCCTCGGTGCGGGCGAGGCGGGCACGGGCATCGCGGACCTCTATGTGGCGGCGGCCCGGGCGGCGGGGCTGAGTGAGGGCGAGGCGCGGCGGCAGTGCTGGTTCGTGGATTCAAGAGGGCTTGTTGTCCAGGGCCGCGGGGATGCGCTGGCGGAGCACAAGCTGCCTTATGCGCACGAGCATCCGTTCATCGAATCCCTCGCCGAGGCCGTCAAGGTGCTCAAGCCCACGGCGCTGATCGGCGTGTCGGGCATGCCGCAAACCTTCACCCGCGAGGTCGTCGAGGCGATGACGGCGCAAAACGAGCGACCGATCATCTTCGCGCTTTCGAACCCGACCTCGAAGGCGGAGTGCACGGCGGAGCAGGCTTACACGTGGTCGCGGGGCCGGGCGATTTTTGCCAGTGGCAGTCCGTTCCCGCCCGTGGAGCTCGACGGCCGGCGTTACCTCCCCGGCCAGGGCAACAACATCTATATTTTCCCGGGGGTCGGCCTCGGGGTGCTGGTGAGCGAGGCGCGGGAGATCACCGAGGAGATGTTTCTCGCCGCCGCCAACACCCTGGCTGGCTTGGTGAAACCGGAGGATCTCGCGGTCGGTCGCGTCTACCCGCCGCTTTCGAGTATTCGCGAGGTGTCGCTGAAAATCGCCGCCGCCGTGGCGGAAGCGGCGCACAACTCGGGCCTGGCCGGCCGGCCACGCCCAGTCGATCTGGTCGAGGATATCCGCGGCCGGATGTTCGCGCCGGTGTATCGGGAATACGCCTGAGCGCGGGAAATGGCGGACCGCGGCGTCCGGGCCGCGTGTCGCCCAACCACCGCCGCGAGGGCGCCGCGCCTCCATCCGGCCGCCGGCGGTCACAGATAGATTCCGCCCCCGAGCAACCTTTCGCCGTCATAGAGTGCCAGGATCTGGCCGCTCGCGAGGCCCCGCTGCGGCTGGCGGAAGGTCACGCGCGCCGTGCCGCCCTCTTCGGGCATGAATTCAAGTGGCACCCGCGGGTCACGGTAGCGGACCCGGCCCTCCAGGGCGCAAGCGACCGTGATCGGTTCGCCGGTCCAGTTCAGAGAGTGGATACGAACCTCGGTCTGAAATAGTCCGGGGGCGTCGGGATGATCAAACGCCACGAGCAGTGCCCGATCCGCCGCGCGTTTGCCGACGACAACGTAGGCTTCGTGATCGGTGTTTGAAGGCACGCCGATGCCCTTGCGCTGGCCGAGGGTGTAGAAGTGGAGGCCGCGATGCTGGCCCAGCGCCTTGCCGTCGGTCGCACGGATGATCGGTCCGGGCGCGTCGGGCACATAGGCACGGAGAAAATCCTGCATCCTGACCTGCCCGATGAAGCAGATGCCCTGGCTGTCCTTCTTGTCCGCCGTCGCGAGGCCGGCCTGCCGCGCAAGGGCGCGGAGTTCAGGCTTGGCGAGATCGCCGATCGGAAAACGCGCTGCGCGCAACTGTTCCTGATCGAGCAGCGCGAGGAAGTAGGATTGGTCCTTGTTCTTGTCCGCGCCTTCCCAGAGCTGGAATCTGGAGGGCGGACGCCCCCGTCCGTCTGCGGTAGGTTGATGGCACCCCGGATCCTGCGCCTCGACCCGCCGCGCGTAATGTCCGGTCGCCACGGCATCGAAGCCGTGGTCCTGGGCCCACTGGCGAAAGACCCCGAACTTGATCTCGCGATTGCACCTGATGTCGGGATTCGGCGTCAGCCCGCGCGCGTACCCGTCGAGGAGGTAGGCTACGATTCGCTCCCGGTATTCCTGCATCAGGTTCACCACCCGAAACTCGATCCCGAGCCGATCGCACACGGAGCGGGCGTCGTCGATATCCGTCATCCAGGGACAATGGCCGATCACATTGTCCTCGTTGATCCAGTTCTTCATGTAGGCGCCGACGAGATCGTGGCCCTGGGCCTTCAGCAGGAGCGCGGCGACCGAGCTGTCGACGCCCCCGGACATCGCGACGAGGATTTTTTCTTTGGCGGGCACGGGTGGAGGTGAAACCCACGCGCCCGGGGGCTAGATTGTCAAACGGGGTTTTTGCGGCGCAGAAAACGAAAACTGCTTGTCGCCCGGCCCAGCGGGGAAATGCTGTCTATTCCGTATGGCAGATCCTTCCCATCGTATTGTGCGTGCCTGGCTCGACTCGCTCACCTCGGGTATTATCGAGCTCGACCTCGATTGGACGGGCCGCACCCAGCCGCATTTTTCACTGGGGACGCACTGTCCCGCGCCAGGTGGCCTCGCCGCGGCGCCGGGCCTCGCCGCGGGCCGGGTTTACGGGTATTTTTTTGACGCCGACGGCGGAATCTCGTTCGTCCTGTCTCTGGAGCATGGGTGCAATCTCAACCCGGAGCGCGACACCGTCTACCTGGCCGGCGATTTCAACGGCTGGCAGGACGCGGTCGGTGTCGCGGCGTGGCAGTTGCATCCCGCCGAACTGGAGGGTGAACGCGTGCTGATTTGGCGGGGTGCGGGGGCCCAGTTTCGGAGTGCGCCGGGGCGACAGTTCAAATTCGTCACGGGTGAAAACCAGTGGTTGCACCCGCCGGCCGATGCGCCCAACACGGTGCGCAACGACCATGGAAACACCAATCGCGTGGTCGATCCGCTGCGAACCGGCCAGCATTTTTGGCAGTTCACCGTGGCTCAGCCCTTGGATCTGTCCGAGTCATGGACCGTCGCGTGGGCGGAGCAAACGGGCTGGGAAGGCGTGCCGCTCTTGCTGGGCGATTTTTTCTATGAACTGAAAACCGAGCTGCCGATGGGTGCGATGGTGCGCGGCGCTGAAACCGTCTTCCGGATCTTTGCGCCGCGGGCGCGGACTGTTTCCGTGTTCCTGCGGGGCGATTCGACCCTGGCGGGAGACGCGAAATGCTTTTCGCTCAGCCGGCGAAGCGATGTCGAGGGTGCCGCGGGGGTCTGGGAGACGACACTCGGTCAGAATCTCCACGGGTGGTTCTACTGGTATTCGATTGACGGCATGCGCGAGGAGCGCGGCGGAAATGCCTTCGATCCGGCCGTGCGCGTGCTCGATCCCTATGCGCTGGCCACGGTGGGTCGCGATGGGCCCGGCATTGTGCTCGATCGGGCATGGGTGGGGCAGGGGGATCGGAGTTTCCAAACTCCGGCCTGGCATGACCTCGTAATCGCGGAGGCGCACGTGCGCGATCTGGCGGCGCACGCCCCAATCAAGGGCGCCCCCGAGGCGCGACGGGGCTTCTCCGGCCTGCGGCAATGGGTGGAGCATCCGGATTTCTACCTGCATGCCCTCGGAGTGAACTGCGTGGAACTGCAGCCGTTGCACGAGTTCGATAACGTCACCTCCGAGGAATACCACTGGGGCTACATGACGAATAATTTCTTCGCCCCGGAGAGCAGTTATGCGGCCGCGCCGGAAAAGGCGTCGGGGGTGCGCGAGTTGCAGGCGCTGGTGGCGGCGTTTCATCGGCGTGGCATCGCGGTCGTGCTCGACGTCGTTTTCAACCATGTGGGCGTGCCGCCGCATCTGATGTTCGTCGACCGGCTTTATTATTTCGAACAGGACGCGCATGGGGTGCTGACCAACGGCAGCGGGTGCGGCAACGACCTGCGGGCCCGATCGGCCATGACCCGGCGCCTCATCATCGACAGCTGTCGCCATTTCATCGAGGCCTATGGGGTTGACGGCTTTCGCTTTGATTTGGCGGAGCTGCTTGGCGTCGATGTTCTGCGGGACATCGAGGCGGCCCTCAAGCGCGCCAAGCCCGACGTCATCCTGATTGCGGAACCGTGGAGTTTTCGCGGCCACATCGCCGGTGCGCTGCGTGACACCGGCTGGGCGTCATGGAACGACGGCTTTCGCGATTTCGTGCGCGACTATGTCTGCGGCAAGGGGCCGGCGGAGCGCATGGAGTATTTTCTTCGAGGTTCACCCTGGTACTTCGCGAAATGGCCGGCCCAGACCATCAACTACACCGAGTCACACGACGACCGGGGGTGGCTCGACGTGATCACGGAGAATCCCTTCTTCGATGGGTTTGTGCCGACCGCGAACGACCGCCGGCGCACCCACCTGATGGCGGCACTGCTCTTCATGTCAGTCGGGGTCCCGATGTTGTCCGCCGGGCAGGATTTCCTCCGTTCGAAACATGGGGTGAACAACACCTACCAGCGCGGCGACCTCAATGCCCTCGATTACCGCCGGCTCTACCGCTACCTCGGCACGCACGTTTATTTTGCGGACTGGATTGCGTTTCGGCGCGGCGAATGTGGCCGCTTGTTGCGCCACTGGTCGCGGCCAAGCGAGGGTTTCTTCGCGTTTTGCCATGGCAAAGACTCTCCCGCCCTGGCCGTCGTCTATAACGCGGACTTTTCCCAAGGCTCGAGGCGTCTCCTCTTCGCCATCAATCCGACGCTGACCGACGCGGCTATCCTCATCGGTGAGGCGATGGCGGGAAGCGTGCCGGGGACGTGGCGGCAATGCGCGGATCACGAGCGATTTTATCCGCCCGGTGAAGCCGGGGCCCGCACGCCGGTCGAGGCGGAACTCATGGTGCCGGCGCTCGGCTGCGGTTTGTGGGTTTCCGAGGTTTTTGCTCCGCAAAAACCCGAGTAATTTTCCTCCGGAAAATTACTGCCAAAACCCTTGCATCTGCCGCCCGGGCGATGTTCAGTCGATGGTCCGCGTTCGCGCGGATTCATCTCAACCAGAGTAGACAATAACACTGAACCTCCCTGAGAGTCCTAACATGGCAGTCAAAGTCGCAATCAATGGTTTCGGCCGCATCGGCCGCCTCGTTTTCCGTGCTCTTGTCGAGCAGGGCCTTCTCGGAACGACGTTCGATGTCGTCGCCGTCGGCGATATCGTGCCGGCCGATAATCTGGCCTATTTGCTGAAATACGATTCCACCCAGGGCCGCTTCAACGGCACGGTGGGTTCCCGGAAATCCTCCGCCGACAAGGCCGAAGACGATGTGCTGATCGTCAACGGGCAGGAAATCCTCGTGGTCAGCGCGAAGTCGCCCGCCGAGCTCCCCTGGGCCAAGCTGGGCGTGCAACTCGTAATCGAGTCGACCGGCCTCTTCACCGACGCGGAAAAGGCCAAGGGCCATCTCGCCGCCGGCGCCAAGAAGGTCATTATTTCCGCGCCCGCGAAGGGTGAGGATATCACGGTCGTCATGGGCGTGAACGACGACAAGCTCGACCTCGCGAAGCACAACATCATCTCGAACGCCTCCTGCACCACGAACTGTCTCGCACCGGTCGTGCACGTGTTGCTGAAGGAAGGCTTTGGCATCGAGGAAGGTCTCATGACCACCGTCCACTCCTACACCGCGACCCAGAAAACGGTCGATGGTCCCTCGAAAAAGGACTGGAAGGGTGGCCGCACCGCCGCGCAAAACATCATTCCGTCGACCACCGGCGCCGCCAAGGCCACCGCGCTCGTGTGCCCCGAGGTGAAGGGCAAGCTGACGGGCATGGCGTTCCGCGTGCCGACCCCGACGGTCTCGGTCGTCGACCTCACGGTCCGCACCACCAAGGAGACCTCCTACAAGGCGATCTGCGAGGCGATGAAGAAGGCCAGCGAGACCTACCTGAAGGGGATCCTCGAATACACGAACGAAGAAGTCGTCTCGAGCGACTTCATCCACTGCAAGGCTTCGTCGATTTTCGACGCCGGCTCAGGTGTCGAGCTGAACTCAAAGTTCTTCAAGCTCATCTCGTGGTATGACAACGAGTGGGGCTATTCCAACCGCGTCGTCGACCTCACCAAGAAAGTCGCCGCGGGGCTGTAACGCGGCGACCGCGCTGCTGCTGAAGTAGCGGGTAGCGGGTAGTAAGTAGCGAGCATGGCCAACGCTCCGTTGCGGCTACCCACTCCGGTAAGTCTACCCGCTACTCGCTACTCACTACTCGCTACTTTTTCCGCATGCCCTTCAAGACCATCCGCGATCTCGCCCTCTCCGGTAAACGCGTCCTTATGCGCGTGGACTTCAACGTCCCGCAGGACAAGGCGACCGGTGCCATCACCAACACGCAGCGCATCACCGCGGCGCTGCCGACCATCAAGTTCGCCTTGGAGCAGGGCGCCGCCGTCGTGCTGATGTCGCACCTCGGCCGGCCCGACGGCCAGAAACTGCCGAAGTTTTCGCTCCAGCCGGTCGCCACGGAGCTGGAGAAACTCCTGGGCCGAAAAGTCACGTTTCTGACGGACTGCGTCGGTGCCGCGGTCGAGGCGGCCTGCGCGCCCGGTCAGCTCAAGGCCGGCGATGTGGTGCTGCTGGAAAACCTCCGCTTCCACATCGAGGAGGAGGGCAAGGTTAAGCTCGAGGACGGCACGTCGAAGAAGGCCGACAAGGCCGCCGTGGAGGCGTTTCGCGCCAGCCTGTCGAAGCTCGGCGATGTTTACGTCAACGATGCGTTTGGGACTGCACATCGCGCCCACTCGTCGATGGTCGGCGTCGCGTTGCAGGACAAGGCGGCTGGTTTCCTCATGGAGGCCGAGCTCAACGCCTTTGCCGCGGTGGTCGAGCGGCCGAATCGGCCCCTGCTCGCCATTTTGGGCGGCGCAAAGATTGCCGACAAGATTCCGCTCATCAATAATCTCCTCGAGAAGGCCAACGAGATCATCATCGGCGGGGGCATGGCCTTCACCTTCAAAAAGGAGTTGGAAGGTATGTCGATTGGCGACAGCCTTTACGATCTGGAGGGCGCCAAAATCGCGAAGGAACTCTTCGCCAAGGCGGCCGCGAAAGGGGTCACCATCACGCTGCCCGTCGATTTCGTGATCGCGGACAAGTTCGATCCCAACGCGAATACGCGCGTCGTCAGTGACCAGGAGGGCATTCCCGCCGGCTGGATGGGCCTTGATGCCGGGCCGAAGTCGATTGACCTTTTCGCCCAGGTGATCGGTCGCGCCAGGACCATTGTGTGGAATGGCCCGTCCGGCGTTTTCGAGTTCGAGAAGTTCGCCGGATCAACCAAGGCGATGGCCGCGGCGATCGCGACGGCAACGGCGCGCGGTGCCACCACGGTGGTCGGCGGCGGCGACACCGCCACGGCGGCAAAGAAATTCAAGGTGGCCGACAAGGTCACGCACTGCTCCACGGGCGGCGGGGCGAGCCTCGAGTTCCTGGAAGGGAAAGTGCTGCCGGGCGTAGCCTTTCTCGAAGCCTGACGGTCCGTCGCGGCGAGTCGGCGATGGAAACCGGCAAAGCGCATCCCCGTTTCTGGTCGCGCGATGAATCTTCTTGGGTGGGCGGGCACGTCCCTGTGCCCGCATGGCTGGGCCGGTCGATCGCGTTTCGAATGCGGGCACGAGGACGCGCCCGCCCACCAAGGACAGCAGGGACAGAAAATTGAGATGCCATCCTGCCCGCAATCCGCCGACGTTTTTTCTCTACTCGCGGCTCACTAACCGCTAATCGCTTCTTTTCTCACCATGAACACCCGCAAGAAACTTATCGCCGGCAATTGGAAGATGAACAAGACAAGCGCCGACGCGGTCGCGCTGGTCGGTGAAATCGTCGCCACCATTGGCAAACAGAGCGACGTCGACGTCGTGGTTTGCCCGCCCTTCACCTCCCTGGAAAGCGTCGGTCGGGCCCTCGAGGGCTCCACCGTAAAGCTGGGGGCCCAAAACATGCACCACGAGGTCAGCGGGGCCTTCACGGGTGAGATTTCAGCGCAGATGCTGCGCTCGCTCTTTGCCACCCACGTCATCTTGGGGCACAGTGAGCGGCGCACCTACTTCGCCGAGACCGATGCGTTCATCAGTCAAAAACTCCTCGCGGCGTTGAAAAACCAGCTTCGGCCGATCCTCTGCGTGGGCGAGACCCTGGCTGAGCGCGAGGCCGGCGCGACCTTGAAGGTCGTGCAAACCCAGACCGAGCGGTGCCTCGAGGGCGTGAGCAGGGATTTGGCGCCAAGCGTGATCCTCGCCTATGAACCGGTGTGGGCCATCGGCACGGGGAAGGTCGCAACGACCGCCCAGGCCCAGGAAGTGCACGCCTTCATCCGCGGCCTGTTGACCAAGCTTTTCACGGACCCGGTCGCCCAAAAGGTGCGGATCCTTTACGGCGGCTCGATGAAGCCCTCCAATGCCCCGGAACTGCTCGCCCAGAAGGATATCGACGGTGGTCTGATCGGCGGCGCCAGCCTGGAAGCCCGCAGTTTTGTTGACTTGGTCAAGGCCGCTACGGTGGTGACGTGAGCGCTGCGGCCGTGATTCGGGCGGCACGGTGCGTCTGACGTGACGGTCCGGCCCGGCGCAGTTCGACTCCAAGTGAAAAAAAACTTGCCGTCGGTCGGCTGAGTCGCGACTTTCCGCCCTCCTTGTGGGGTAGGTTACTCAAGTGGCCAACGAGGGCGGACTGTAAATCCGCCGGCTAACGCCTTCGATGGTTCGAATCCATCACCTACCACCAATTTTCCCGTTTGACCGGGCAAGTCCGGGCGTGCCGGCAAAGCCAGGCGCGGCGGTAGGAACCGGCACTGTTCAACGATGCCGGACTAAAGCATACCGGAGGAGCCGCCAACGGGGCGCACCGCGAGGCGCCAGTCAACGACCCGACAAATCCGGGCTGTGCCGCGGCAAAAAATCCGGCCTAGCGCGCCAGGCGGTCGTTTGCCCCGAGCGTATAGGGCTTCAGGCCTTCGAGTTGCTGTTCGAGCGAAAATGCCACGAGCATGGAAATGTTCACCAGCAGGATCACCGCGTTGATGTTGGCATCCTTTTCCGCCGCCGCATCCAGCCGCCGCTTGAGCGAGATGTTGACGTTTTCGAGGTCCGCATAGAACCGGGTCAATCCGGCCAGATCCCAGTCGGGGATGCCGCCTTGGCGGGACGTCATGTACTGACCGATCAGGTACGCCCCCACCATGCGAAAAACCGTTTCGTCCAGGCTCGCAAATGGCATGTGCATCCGCGCGGGCCCGCGCATGCGCGCCAGAACCGGGCAGCCCCCCGTCGCCAGACACAAGCCCATGAGCGACCGCAAGGCGTCCTGCACATCGGTCTCTTTCACGTAGGTGCGGTCAGGCGTACGAACCTCGACCTGTACATGATCGTGCGAAACCACGTTGCCAAACGCCGCCACGACCTGCTCGACGTCCAGCGCCGCGGGACAATGCTGGTGTTCGCTGGTCTTGAGGGGACAGTTCGAACACTGGTGATAATCCAGCCGCGTCCAAAAGGGATGCGCCTGCGTACTTGCGTCGGCGGCCGCGCGTTCGGGGTCCACCTTGAAATTGACGGAGTGACCGTCGTGCAGCGTGAGTGTGTATTCGATCAAGGCCCGGCAAACTGAAGCGAAACGAAAAGAAAATCACGCTCGAAAGCACCAACCCTCAACCGGCATCGCGGCCTTTCTGCTTGGCCCGTCCCTCCCTGGCGGTTACACAGGCTGCATCACGTTGGCGGGAGCCAGTCTGCCAGGCGGCCCCGCCGCAAAAAACCAAGGAGCTTGCATGAACGCTGAGGCAGCGAACCAACCCAGCCCGGCCACCCGACCTTATTGCCGCGGCAACACCATCGATGAGATCCGCCGCGACATAGAGGAAAAACTCTTCTGCATGGTCGGCAAGTTCCCCGAGGTCGCGACCCGGAACAACTACTATCTGGCGGTCGCCTACGCCGTCCGAGACCGGTTGCTCTACAACTGGGTGCGCACGGCCAGGACCTACTTTGAAAAGGCCAGCCGCACCGCGGTCTATTTCTCGGCGGAGTTCTTGATCGGTCCGCAGCTGGGCCGGAATCTCGTCAACCTCGGCATCTTTGACCAGACCGCGGAAGCGCTCCGGTCGCTGGGACAGAATCTCGACGACCTCCTCGAGCAGGAGGAGGAGCCGGGGCTCGGCAACGGTGGGCTCGGCCGACTCGCGGCCTGTTACATGGAATCGATGGCGACGCTGGAGATCCCGACGCTCGGTTATGGCATATTTTCGACCAGGAGATCCAGGACGGCTGGCAGGTCGAGAAAAGCGACCGCTGGCTGCGGCTGGGCTATCCGTGGGAGATCGCCCATCCGGAGGTTTCATTTCAGGTCAAGCTGGGGGGCCACACCGAACCCTACACCGACGAGCAGGGTCGCTACAGCGTGCGGTGGGTGCCGGACCGCGTGGTGCTGGGCACTCCGTGCGACACGTTGATGCAGGGCTATGGCGTCGGGACCGTGAACATGCTGCGGCTCTGGAAGGCGGAGGCCCACGACTCGTTCGATTTCCAGGCGTTCAATGTCGGCGACTACTACCGCGCGGTGAACGAAAAGGTGGTCTCGGAAAACATCACCAAGGTCCTCTACCCGAACGACGAGCCGGCGGTCGGCAAGCAACTGCGTCTCGAGCAGCAGTATTTCTTCGTCTCGTGCGCCCTGCGCGACATGATCCGCATCTACCTCCAGCGGGAGAAGACCCTGGACAACTTCCACCGCAAGTACGTTGTCCAGCTCAACGACACCCATCCGGCGATCGGCGTGGCCGAGTTGATGCGACTGCTGGTGGACGAACACGCCATGGACTGGGACCGGGCGTGGGCGGTCACGAGGAATACCTTCGCGTACACCAATCATACGCTTCTGCCCGAAGCACTCGAGCAGTGGCCTTTGCCGTTGTTCCAGCGCGTGCTGCCGCGGCACCTCGAGATCATCTACGAAATCAACCACCGGTTCCTCGACGAGGTTCGGACCGCCTTCCCCGACGATTCCGCCCGGGTGCGGCGGCTGTCCCTCATCAACGAGGACGGCGAAAGATATGTGCGCATGGCCAACCTCGCGTGCGTGGGCAGCTCGGCGATCAACGGGGTCGCCGCCCTCCACACCGAACTCCTCAAGAAAACCGTGCTGAGGGATTTTTATGAGTTATGGCCGGAGAAATTCTCCAACAAGACGAATGGAGTCACGCCACGCCGTTTCATGGTGCTCTCCAATCCCGGGCTGACCCGGCTCATCACCGAGCGCATCGGCGGCGGTTGGATTCGCGATCTCGACCAACTCCGGCAGCTCGAGGCGCATGCGGACGATCTCGCGTTGCGGGAACAGTGGCGGCGGGTGAAGCACGCCAACAAGGAGCGGCTCGCGCAGGTCATCCGGCAAACCACCGGCATCGTGGTGAACCCGGCCTCGCTGTTCGACATCCAGGTGAAGCGGATCCACGAATACAAGCGCCAGCATTTGAACGTGCTCCATGTCGTGTCGCTTTATCACCGGCTGAAGCAGAACCCGAATCTCGCGATCACGCCGCGCACGGTGATCTTCGGGGGCAAGGCGGCCCCGGGCTACCACATGGCGAAATTGATCATCAAGTTGATCAACTCGGTGGCCGAGGTGGTCAACGCCGACGCCGAGGTGTGCGACCGCCTGCAGGTGGTCTTCTTCCCCGACTTCAACGTGAAGCACTCCCATAGCATCTACCCGGCGGCCGACCTCTCGGAGCAGATTTCCACCGCCGGCAAGGAGGCTTCGGGCACCGGCAACATGAAGTTTTCACTCAACGGGGCGCTGACCATTGGCACCCTCGACGGCGCCAACGTCGAAATCCGCGAGGAGGTCGGGGCCGAGAATTTCTTCCTCTTCGGTCTGACGGCCGCGGAGGTGGTCCAGCGCAAGTGGCAGGGATACAACCCGCGTGCGATCTACGACGAAGACCAGGAATTGCGCGAGGTGATCGACCTGATCGGCTCGGGCCGTTTCTCCCGGGGGGATCGGGAGCTGTTCCGACCGATTGTCCGTTCGCTCATCGATCGGGACGACTACCTGCTCCTGGCGGATTATCCGTCCTACCTCGCCGCGCAAGAGGCGGTTGGTCTCGCCTATCAGGACCAGGAAGGATGGACGCGCAAATCGATCCTCAACGTCGCGCGCATGGGCAAGTTCTCCTCCGACCGCGCCATCCGGGAGTATTGCCAGGATATCTGGCACGTCGAACCGGTGCCGGTGCTCAGTACTTCATTCCC
Source organism: Opitutaceae bacterium (assembly GCA_044344465.1). Classification (GTDB taxonomy): domain Bacteria; phylum Verrucomicrobiota; class Verrucomicrobiia; order Opitutales; family Opitutaceae; genus ER46. The sequence continues at coordinate 1,024 of JBIJCX010000110.1, read as the reverse complement.
AGCGCCTGACGGAGGGGTCCCTTTGACCCGGCGGGATACAGCGAGCCTTGGTGCAGCGTCAGGGTCCGCCCATCGGCAAACGTGAGCGTCAGCCGGAACACGCGCAGGGTGTTCGAAATGGTTTGAATCCAACTCAGGCCGGGCTCGCTGGCGGCCAGGGGGCGCGACTCGCCGCGCCATCGGCCGCCCGCCGGAACCACCGGCTGCGCATCTTCCACCAGCGCGAACGGCTTCGTATCCGAGACGTCCTCGATCCGCACGCCGCGCAACGCGCGCCGCTTCGCGTCGGAAAATTCAAACGTATAGACGAAATTTTTTTCGGCGTTGAGACTGAAACTGGCGAGTTCGACCTGCACGCCGTCCGCGTGGGCGGGCTCGGCGCCGTTCGGCCCCACCGGAACGGCGATGCGCTCGCCGCCAGCGATCGTTGCCACCATGGAAAACGAGCCAGTCGCACACCCGGCCAACCCCACGAGCAGGATGCCGAGGGCAACGCGCATGCCCGGCAAGCGGAGTGCCGGTCCGGTTCGAAGCAGGAAAAATAATCGAGTTGATTGTTGCATCAGAGAATTCATCGCCAGGACCGTCCCGGACGGCCGCAAGAGAAACCGGCCCCGCCGACCGCGGCGAGCCCGGAGATGGCGCGGGAGAAAATCAGCGCATGCCCCGTTTTGTCTCCGGAGCTTGGGTGCGCTCATCCCTCCATCTGAGGAATGATCCCGCCGGTGGCCTCGGGTGGGATATACAGCCAGCGCGCATCGTACAGCCCGGTCTCAGCGTCGCAGACGCGGCCGTCGCGCAACGTGTATTGGTTCGGCATGCTCGGCCGGCGACCCGACAGGTACTGCGGCACCCGAAGGCGGTCCGCTTCAAGCTGCCGGTGCGCGCTTTCCCAACTGAAGTCCTTTTCCAGCATCGCGCGCAGCGATGCCACGAGACCGCCGTGGGCGGGATCACGCACCACGTTTGCGTTCTCGAACGGATCGTCCTTCAGGTTGAAGAGCAACTCGTCGCCGCGCTCGAC
>JBIJCX010000399.1:0-7217 GCA_044344465.1 Opitutaceae bacterium | reverse complement strand
GAAAAATTCTGTTCGGAAATGCCATGCGGCTGCTGAAGCTCTGACGGGACCCCGTCGAGTTTGGCGGCAGCGATCGACTTACTTCGGAACGTCGATCCCGAGGACGAAGAAGATGAACGTGCCGACGATCGCGTGGTTCAGCGCGCAGCCGAAGAGGCTGCCGTGGCGGCGGTAAAGGTAGCCCCAGAACAGACCGGCGAAGAACACCATGACGGCGAGTTTGACCGAAACGTGGAGATGGGTGGTGGCGAACTGAAGGTTCGACATCACCAGCGCGATGATGGCGCGGTGCTTGCCGGGGAGGAAGCGCTCGAGCGGTGTTTGCAGGCCGCTCCGGGTGATGAATTCCTGCACAAAGGTGAAGATCGCGTAAATGGTGGCGGTCCCGGCGACCCGAGCGGGCCCGTAGTAAGCGAGTACGGCGCGCCACTCCAGAAGCGGCGTACCCGCCTGGCTTGGGTCGGACCGGAGGTAGAACCATTTGCCCAGCGCAATCAGGGCCATGAAAGGGATCGACAACAGCGCGCCCTCGATGAGCGCCCGGCGCAGGTTGTGGCGTCCGAGGCCGAAGGCCTGGAGTTGCAGGCCACTCTTTCGCACGAAATAGAGCGCCGTCAGACCGAAGACCGCCAGCAGCGGAATCGAGAGGAAAGTCGTGTCCGAGATGCGGGTCTTCATCGACGGCAGGAACGCCAGGATGAAGATGTAGAGATCGAGCAGGGCCACCGTGCTGAGGACGAACAGGGCCATGTTGAGGCGATCCACCGCCTCGGTGAGGCGATCGGCGTTGCTGGACCGCAGCCGGCTCGAAAGGCCCGCCGCCAGGTTGTAGAGGATCTTCATCGACGCGCTGCGCAGCCTTGCCTCCTGTTCCGCGCTGCTCCGGCCGTCCTCGGGGGGAATGAGCGCATCATAGGCGATCACCAGGAATTCACAACGTTCCACGGCCCGAATGGAGGCCGAGCGCTTCCCGCGATCGAGCATCGCCATCTCGCCGATCACCGCGCCATCGCTTACCTTGCTCAGCACCGCTTCGGCCCCAGTCTTGGCATCGTGCTTGAACACCTCGGCGGTGCCGCGCACGAGAACATACAGGTCTGTAGCGACGTCGCCCTCCTGGAACACGTTTTGGCCGGCCAAGACGACGACGCGGCGGGCTGATTCGACAAGCTCGAAGAGCTCGCCTTCGGACAAGTTGCGGAAGACCAGGTTCTTTTTCCAGTCCATGGGCTTATTGATCGACGGAGCGAGGAGTGAAATCCTTTGTCGCGGCTGAACGGAGACGAGGGCGGCAGCCAGTCAACATGAGGAATTTTGCGGTTTCGCGGTTAACAATCTGGTCCCGAAAAAGAGCGGCGGTTTGAGCACGGGCTACACCGGGACGGAGATGCACCGATTGGTGCAAAGGACGACGAGGGGCAGTCGCGAAAGGACTGTCAATGGCGATCACGCGCCGGCGGGCGGGATAGTCACGTGAACCGCGACTACAGCCCCTTCTTCTTCAGAATCGGCTGCAACAGGGTGCGAAGGTTTTCTCCCATGATCAGTTTTTTGGCCTGCTCCGGGATCTGCGCGTTGAGGATCTTGGAATACTCGGTGCCCAGCGAGCGGGAGGGAAAGTGGCTGCCGAAGAGGATGCGCCCGGCGCCCAGTTCCCGTACCGCCATTTCGATGAATCCGGCCGTGGGATCGAAGCCGGAAGTTTCAACCAGGATATTTGACTGGCTGCGCACGGCGCGGATGCCCTGTTCCCATTCGCCGCCGGCATGGGCGCAAATGAATTTTACGTCGGGATGCCGGGCCGCCAATTCGACCAGCTCCATGGGCGTGGAGGTCCCGAGGTCCTTGCCCTTGCCGCCGGTTTGCAGCCACGTGTGCTGCATGATCAGCCCGCCCAAATCTCCAATGCGCCGCACCAACGGATCGAAATTGGGGTGGTTGCAGGGCAGGGCGCCACGCGTGCCACCGGAAAAATAGACGCCGATCATCGCGCCATCCCGCACCCAGCGGTCCAGGGCCTCCAGCGACGCCTTGACGTGATTCGCGTTGAGTTTGACGAGCCCGAGCAACCGGTTCGGCCACCGGTCGAACGCGCTGAAAACAGCCTTCGCATTCCGAAGAAACGCCGCCTCTTCCTCCGCCGATCCCGTGCCCAGCCCCACGTCGAGCAGGGGGCACAGTCGCTCCATCCCAGCTGCGTCAATCATCGGCAGCAGGCGGGCAAAAACATTTTCCAGGGAGCTGGGGCCTTCGGACCGGTAGCTGATCGTCAGATAGGAATCCCACACTCGCATCGATCTGAGGTAGGCCAGATCGGGCAATCCGAAACGCGCGGTGGGAGGCATCGGGGCGGGGGCGTTCATGATGCGAGCAGGGCGCGGGCGTTTTCCGCGAGCAGCGCACGGACATCTGCCGGTTCGAGTCCAGCTTCGTCGATCTTGATTAGCGCCGACTCGAAGATGAAGAACGGCGCGTGGGTGCCGAAGAGTACGGCGCCGCGCGGCAAGGCGCGCATGGCCCGGGCCACTTCGCCACTGCCCTCGAGGCGGGCGATGTCATGGCAGAGGCCGCGGGTGGTGACCAGCCGCTCCGGGGGTCTTTGCAGGACTTTGCCGCTGTTGAGCAGCAGGACACGGGCGCGGGGAATTCGCGCCATGAGGTCGATGAGCGGAGACACATCGACGTCCGCCACCTGCATCAGGTGATGGTGCGTCCGGGTGTCCTCCATCAGCACGGCGATCTGCACGAGGAGGTTTCGTTCCGCGGCCATCCCGAGGAGGCGCGCGAATTTCGGATCGGCCAGCGTGTAGCCGTGATAGTTCGGATGGAGCCGGATGCCGCGCATGCCAAACGTTTCGTGACAGCGTCGCAGGTCCTCCTCCCAGTCGGGCAGCGCGGGATTGACCGAACCGAATGGCAGCAGCAGCCCGCCGCCGCCCCGCTGGCACTCCTCGACCAGTCGCGCGTTAACCGCGCCGAGGTCGCGGTGGAGGATGCCCTCGAAACTTCCGGTCCACGCCCCGGTGAAGCCATGCTGGCGCAGCTTCGCGACCAGTGCCTCGGTCTGATCCAGCGGCAGCCGGCGGCAGGGCCACTGGAACAGGCTCACGTTGGCGTCGATCCGTGCTTCGGCGTTGCCGGCGGCGCGTCCCGCGTTGGGCGCAGCCGTTGCTTCGCCCCGCGGTATCCCGGCGGCCGCGGCGGTTAACAAGGTGCCCTTCAAGAAATCACGTCGGTCCATGGGATTCAGTTTGGTAGCTTTCGGTGGAGGCGCGGGGGAGACGGGTCAGGCGTGCGTACCGTCGGCGCAGTGTTAGCCGTGACAGGAGAAGTGGCGGGCCGCGAAGCAGTCCGGCCGGGCAAAGCAAAGTGGGTGGGGCATGAGAGCGGAACGCGGGGTTTTCGGCGGCGATTGCAGGGTCACGCCGAACGGAAGCTCAATTGTCCGCGGTCCGGCGCAAAGCAATAACAGAGTTTCCGGTCGGGGCATGAAGTTGGTGCGGGCGATTCTGCAATTGCCAACCAAAGGCGGGCCGAGTTCCGCCGAGGTGGATTTGCAGTCGGAACGAAGCGGCCTCGACGGAGCTCGGCCCTCCACGACGAGAGGAATTCTGGCCTCCGCGCGGGTGCCTCTTTGCGTCGGCCGGCTAGATGGTGGGCCGGGCGCTCCGCGCGCGGCCGGGACGAAGGACGGGGCCGAGGCCGCGCACGGAGTGCACGGCCCACCCTTTGGTTTCCGCACGACGGAGGAGGAAACGCTCCGGCTGCATCGTCACGGCTCCGACCTACCGCCCTACACGCTTTCGAGCAGCTTGTTCAGGCGCGCGACCATGGCGGTGGCATCGTCCAGCAGGCCGGCGGAGATGAGCGCGTTATCGAGGAGCTGCTCGGCGACGAGCTTGGCCTTTTCGGGCGCGGCGGTTTGGTTCTCGAAGAGGCGCTTGATGATCGCGTGGCGCGGGTTGATCTCGAGGTTCACCCGCAACGGGCTGTCGGCGCCCTCCTTGTTCATCGCCTTCATCATGCGGCGCATGTGGGGTGACATGAACTTGTCCGCGTTGAGCGCGAGCACCGGCGAATCCACGAGACGGTCGCTCGACTTCACGTCGGCCACCCGCTCGCCCAGCGTGTCCTTCAGCCACTTGGTGAGGGTCTTGGTGTCGTCCTCGCTGAGCGCGCCCTCGGGTTTCGGCAGGTCCGACAGTTTCACATCCGCGTGATCCGCGGCCGTGAGCTTCTTGCCGTCGAACTCGCGCACGTTGTTCATCACGTATTCGTCGACCGCCTCGTAGCAGAAAAGGACCTCGAGCGTGCGGGCCTTGAAGCCTTCGAGATAGGGGCCGCTTTCGATCGCGGCCCGGTTCGGGCCGATCAGATAATAGATCTCCTTTTGCTCGGAACCCATGCGCGTGACGTAGTCGCCGAGCGACGTGGTCTTGCCCTTTTCGGTCAGCGACGACTCAAAACGCAGCAGTTTCACCAGTTGCTCCTTGTGCGTGTAGTCGAGCGCCGCGCCTTCCTTCAGGAACACCCCGAACTCCTGGTAAAACTCGGCGTAACTGTCGGCGCGATTCTTGGCCTCCTCGTCGAGGAACTTGAGGAAGCGCTTCGTGATGACCTTGTTCAGTTTTTCGAGCAGGGATTTGTCCTGCATCGTCTCGCGGGAGATGTTCAGCGGCAGGTCCTCGCTGTCGACGACGCCCTTCATGAAGCGCAGCCACTCGGGCAGGATGTCCTTCGGCTTCGCGTCGATCATGACCTTGCGGCAATAGAGCGAGACGGAGGGTTCGAGGCGGGAGAGGCCGAGCTTCTCGGTGTTTTCCTTCGGCACAAACAGCAGCGCGTTGATGGAGAGCGGGGCATCGGCGCTGAAGTGCAGGCGGAGCCGGGGCTCGTCGAAGGCGTGGGCCTGGAACTTGTAGAACTCGGTGTACTCCTCTTCCTTGACCTCGTTCTTGTTCCGCAGCCAGAGCGCCTGGACGGTGTTGATGTGTTTGCCGTTGAGATTGATCGGGAAGGAGACGAACGCGCTGTAGCGCTCGAGGATCTCCTTCACCTTCCAGTCGTGCGAAAAGTCGCTGCACTCTTCCTTCAATTCGATCACGACCTTCGCGCCGCGGCGTTCACCTTCAGTCTCCTCGATCTCGTAGGTGCCCGAGCCGTCGCTGGTCCACACGTGGCCGGGTTCGTTCGCGTGCCGGGAGTGGGAATAAACTTTCACCGACTTCGCCACCATGAACGCGGAGTAGAAGCCGACGCCAAACTGCCCGATGAGGTTGGCATTTTTCTGGGCGCCCTCGCCCAGCGCTTTGAGGAAGGCCTTCGAGCCCGAGTGGGCGATCGTGCCGAGGTTCTCGATCAGCTCGGCGCGCGTCATGCCGACGCCGAAATCCTGGATCGTGATCGTCTTCGCCTTGTCATCGGTCGTGACGTTGATCTCCAGTTCGAGCTTGTCATCGAAGATATCCTTCTCGGTGAGCTGGGTATGGCGGAGTTTCTCCAGGGCGTCGGAGGCGTTGGAGATCAGCTCACGGATGAAGATTTCCTTCTCGGTGTAGAGTGAGTGGACGACGATATCGAGCAACTGCTTGATCTCGGCCTGGAATTCGAATTTTTGCGGTGTGGCGGTGGACATGGATGAATGAGTGACGCGTTAAAGCGGACGGGTGACGAGTGCGAAAGAAGTGAGCCCGCTAGTTTAGCGGAGTTCGGGAAAAATCAAGCGATCGGCAGCCGTTCGAGGCGCACTTTTCGCAGCCGCTCGGCGTTAACCTCGACGGCGGTGATGCGATAGTCGCCCAAGATAAACGTTTCGTCGCGCCTGAGCGTGTGGCCGCGCTGCCGTTCAATCCAGGTGGCGACGGTTTCGCGGGGGATCCACTCGAAAACCCAGCCGGTTTCCGCCTGGAGTTCGCGCATGGTGAACCAACCGCTGACCACGATGCTCTGGTCATTGTATTCAAAGACCGGGCCGCGGCCGAGATCGAGCTCATCACGGATGTCGCCGACGATTTCCTCGAGTACGTCCTCGAAACTCACGATGCCCGCGGTCACCTGATTGTTGTCGAGGACAATGGCCAGATGGGTGCGCGCGGTGCGGAAGAGTTCGATCATCGTGTGGATGGGCGTCCGCAACGTAAAGGTGAGCACCGGGCGCATCAGCCCTTCGAACGGCGCGTCGGTTCCGAGCGCCTGGATCTGCCAGAGCCACTCCCGGACGAGAACGATGCCCTTGACGTCGTCGAGTGTTCCGCGGGCCACGGGAAAACGGCTGAAGCCGCTGGTTTGCGCGATCCGGAGATTCTCCGAGAGCGGTCGGTCCAGCCAGAGCGCGACGATCTGATCGCGCGGACGCATCACCTGTTGGGCCGTGACGGTCCGCAATCGGACGGCGCGCACCATCAACCGGTTGATCAGCGCATCGCCGGGATGCGAGTGGCGCGCCTGGCTGAAAACGTATTCGAGCTCCTCCGTGCTGAACGCGTGTTCGCCGCCGTCTGCCGGCTCCAGGCCGGCCCAGCGCAGGACGCGATTGGCGCTTTCATTCAGCAGCCAGATGAACGGATAAAAAACAAAGTGAAAGGCCATCAACGGAGCGGACAGCCAGAGCGTCACGGGTTTCGTGCGCTGGATCGCGTACATCTTTGGGGCCTGTTCCCCGAAGACGATGTGGAGAAAGGTGATCAGGACGAACGCGACGGTGAACGAGATTGAGTGCACGGCCGTCGAATCTGTGACGCCCCAATCCGCGAGGAACGGGGTGAGCCGGCGCGCGACGAACGGTTCACCGACCCAGCCGAGTCCGAGGCTTGCCAAGGTGATGCCGAGTTGGGTGGCGGAAAGCGCCGAGTCGAGATGCTCGGTGGCTTTGAGCGCGAATTTCACTTTCCAGCCGCCCGCCTTCGCCATTGGGCGCAACTGGCTCGCGCGCACCTTCACGAGGGCAAACTCCGCGGCCACGAAAAAGCCGTTGGCCGCGACCAAGCCGAGCACCAGCAGGATTTCGAGCAGGACTTTGATGGCTTCCGGCATCAGCGACCGACCTCCGAGAGGGTGGTTTGTGGCATTCCCCCGATCCTGCGCTGGATGAGCGCAGGCTCAAACGATTTCGAGGGGAGCGATAGCCGGTAGGCGCATCTCCCGATTGTCGGTCCCGAAGGCTTGGAATTGTAGCGGCGGGGTATTGCCGCCGGAGAATTGGGGCGTTTGGTGAGACG
>JBIJCX010000398.1:0-7242 GCA_044344465.1 Opitutaceae bacterium | reverse complement strand
CGCGCGCGGCCGTTCTCCCGGTAGGTCACTCGTTCCACCCGGAAGGCCGCGCGCGGAGCGCACGGCCCACCGCGGACTTCGGCGCGCGCCCACGCTGGCCTGCGGGAGATGCCCCTCAAAGGGGCGCATCTGGCGGTTGGCGGTAAGTTTGATGGGAACGCGGTGCCCTCACCGCGCAATCACCCGAATGGGGGTGAGGGCACCCGCCCTCCATCGTCCCAGCACCGCCAACCGGAAGATGTGCTCCGCCCAAAGTACCACCCCGCATGGGACTTGACTGCATTTTCGTCCGCGTCTTGCTCTCCCGTCTTTGGATTGCCGGCGGCAAGCCGGCATCGGACCGCACGCGTCAGAATTCCCATCCCATGCACAAAACTGTTCAAAAATTCATCACCGCCGCCACCGGCGCGCTGTGGCTGCTCTTGGGCCCGGTCGTTTTCGGCCAGGGTATCGTGTCCTCTGGCATCACCGGCCTCGTCCGCAGTGCCGGCGGTCAACCCATTGCCGGCGCGACCGTCACCGCCGTGCACACGCCCACGGGCACCTCCTACACCGCGGTCACCAGTTCGGCCGGCCGTTATAGCTTCAGTGGCATGGTGGTCGGAGGCCCGTACACCGTGTCAGGCAGCGCCGATGGCTACAAGGCCGCCGAGCGCACCGACATCAGCACGCAGCTGGGCTCGACCATCGAGGTGAGCCTCCGGCTCGAAAGCTCGTCCGAGGTGGTGAAGATGGAGAAATTCACCGTCCAGGGCTCCAGCAACGATCTCGATGCCGGGGCCACGGGCGCAGGCTCAGTGATCAATGCCGCGCGCCTGGCCATGACGGCCACGGTGCAACGCTCGTTTGCCGACATGGCGACCAAGAATCAGTTCGTGACCCTGCGCAGCGTGCTGTCGAGCCGGGCCCAGCCCGTCATCAGCGCGGTCGGCCAGAACAACCGCTTCAACAGCGTCCAGGTGGACGGGGCGCGCGTGAACGACCAGTTCGGCCTGAACGGGAGCGGGCTCCAGGGCTTCGGCAACCCCATCACGCTCGACACGGTGGAGCAGCTGAGCGTCTCGGTCTCACCGTACGATGTCAGCCAGAGCGGATTCACCGGCGTCTCGATCAACGCCGTCACCAAGAGCGGCACGAACCGGTTTTCCGGCACCGGCTACACCTTGTACACCAGCCAGAATTACCAGGGGAAAAACGTGTTTGGTTCGACCGCCGGCATCCGTCCGACGTTGGAACAGAAGACCAAGGGCCTCACGCTGGGCGGCCCGATCCTGAAGAACAAATTGTTCTTCTTTCTCAACTACGAGAAGTTCGATTCGGTGACGTCCGACCTGGCGGGCCTGGATCCGACCGGCACGGCGCAGGGCACGGCGGACATGGCGGCGATTACCGCGCGCCTCGCCGCGATCAACACGGCCGCTGGCTCCAAGTTCGATTTCGGCACCCTGCTCGGGCGCACGGCGCCGGTGACCCAATACGACAAGAAGAAGCTGGCCAAGATCGACTGGAACATCACGGGCACCCAGCGCCTTTCCGTGCGCTACAACAAGACCGAGGGCGCGCTCCCCGATTCCGGCAAGTACAAGTACGGCGGCAGCGTGGGCACGACGCAAAACCCGGTGGCCGGCACCGGCATCGCCAACGCGACGTACGCGACGAATCTCTCGTCGAACCGCTTCACCCAAGTCCGCAGCGAGGAGATCTGGGCGGGCCAGCTCTTCAGCCGGTGGACACCGGACTTCAAGACGGAGCTCCGGTATGCGAAGAACGACTACACGCAGGAGACGCCCACGCCGATCATCTTCCCGGAAGTCCACATCTACAACGTCTCGGGCGTGGCCTCGAGCGGCGCGAACATCAGCAACGGCGCGCTGGTCTTTGGCACCGAGCTCAACCGGCACGGCAACCGGATCGCCGTGAACACCGAGAGCTACAGCGCCTCCGGCGAGTACATCTGGAACCAGTTCATCTTCACCGGCGGCTATGACCGCGAGCAGAGCGACTTTCTCAACCTCTTCCGCGGCTCGTCCTACGGCGTGTTCGACTTCGCGTCGCCCGCCGCGTTCGCCGCGGACACCCCGGCGGCTTTCATCCGCAGCTATTACGTCCGGGGCACGAACCCCAACGACGTGAGCGATTTCGCCATCAACGGGCTCTTCACGCAGGCAAAGTGGAACATCACGCCGCTCCTGACCGCCGTCCTCGGCGTGCGCTACGACTGGTTCACCGCCGGCGAGCGTCCGCCGCTCAACCAGTCCTTCAAGACCATCTTCGGCCAGGGCAACGACGGGACCGTCGACGGCTCCAACTCCGTCTCCCCGCGCGTCAGCTTCAACTGGGCGGTCGACGAAAGCCGCACGCTGCAGGTGCGCGGCGGCCTGGGCCATTTCACCGGCCGAATTCCGTGGGTGATGGTCTCCAACTCCTACGGCAACTCCGGCGTGGGCCGCTCCTCCGTCACGACGCTGGCCCCGGCCACCGGCCTCGTCAGCTACCTCCGATCGGATTTTGACCCGGCCAATCCCATCGGCAGCGCGGCCAGCGTGAATGTCGGGCGGCCGGTCATCAACCTGATCAAGGAGCGGCTCGACGCGCCCTCGGTCTGGCGCGGCAATCTCGCGGCCGATGTCAAGCTGCCCCTCCTCGACAGCATGGCCACGGTCGAGGTCATCCGCTCGGTTGCGGATCAGGCACTCTTCATCCGCGACTTGAACATCCAGACGCGCGCGGTCGGCAGCGACGGCCGGCAGTTGTTCCGCGGCACGGTCAACACCGCCGCCAATGCCGCGCATCCGGAATTTTCGAACGTTTACGAGGTGAGCAACGTGAGCGAGGGCGGCTCGACCTATGTGTCGTTCTCGCTCCAGCGCCCGATGAAAAACAAGTGGAGTTACAACGCGACCTACACGCTCGGCCGCTCGACCGACGTGCTGCTGCTGGGCGAGACCGTCGCCGGCTCGCAATTCAATCGCAATCCGGTGTTCAACCAGAACCGGCCCGAGCTGTCCCGGTCGGCCTTTGAAATCAAGAACCGCGTCCAGCTCTCCTTTGCCCGCGAGTTCGAATTCGTGAAGGACCACAAGACCAGCTTCAGCCTCTATTACGAAGGCCGCACGGGTAACCCCTACTCCTTCGTTTACAGCGGCGACGCCAATGGCGACGGCGTGAGTGCCAACGATCTGGTTTACGTGCCGACGGGCACGACCGATGCGGCCCTCGGCGCCCTCACGCCTGCCGCGGCCCAGGCCTACATGGATTTCGTCGCCGACAGCCCGTTGGCGAAGTATCGGGGCGGCATCGCCCCGCGCAACGCGTTCACCATGCCGTGGGTGAACCGGCTCGACCTGCATGTGGCACAGACCATCCCGGTGCACTTCCGGAACGTCGAGCTGGAGATTTTCGCGGACTTCGTGAATTTCGGCTCCTGGTTCAGCAAAAAGATGTTCGGCTACACCGAGACGATCACCGGGGGTGGCGACAACGAATTGCTGGCGACGCGCAATTTCGGCAACGCGACCTACACCGCCGCCGGGCAGCTGCAGATGACGGGAGCGTACGTCGCGCCGGTCGTGGCGACGCCCAACAACGAGCTGTCGCGCTGGCGCATCCAGTTTGGCGCCCGCCTGAAGTTCTGAGCCGGAACGCCGCGTGGCATTTCACCGCTCCATTCCTTCACCGGATGGGGCGGTTTTTTTTGACTGGGACAGTAGCAATAATAAAGGCGAATGAGGTCTTTCCGATCGCGGCCCGACTCATCCTAAGTTGCGTTGTAACTACTCAAGCAGCGTGAGGCAGGATGCCGACCGAGTTGTTACGATTGAAAATTGAGCATCGAAAATCAGGGATCGCTAATTGCGGTTAGCGTCGTCGTCGCCGTTGTCATACTTCCGGAGATTCCAGTTCTCAGATTTGCAATTGCCAATTTTCCATTCTCCACAACACGTCGGGAAAAATCCAGGTGCGGGATGCCTCCTGCGTGGTTGCAAAGCGACTTAGAACAACGCCGGCCAAAAGCCGCGGTCAACCCGGCGGGCCTCACCGCCAACCCCTTGCCAACCCGGACGCTCCGGCGATACTCGGGCAAAAATATCGCCATGATTTCCAGCCACTCGTTTCAAGCGCCTGATCCCGCACTCGAGCCGCGCATCCGCGACCTCGGCGAAAAACTCTTCGCCCTGATGGACGCCTCGCCCGCGCCCGGCATCTTTTCCAAAAAGGGCGCCTATGCCCGTGTGATGGAATGGTCGATGAAGGATCCCGCCTTCAAGACCCAGCTCTTCCGCTTCGTCGATGTCCTGCCTGCGCTCAAATCGAGCGCGGAAATCGTCCGCCACCTGCAGGAATACCTCGGCGACAAGGCCGTCGAACTCAACCCCGCGATGAAGGCCGGGCTCGCGGCGTCCTCCTTCGCCCCCGCGCTGGTGGCCGGTCCGGTGAAGGCCAACGTCGTCTCGATGGCGGCGCAGTTCGTCGCTGGCGAGACGCCGGACGACCTCGTGCAACGGCTCCGCCGAAACACGCAACTCGGCCTCGCGACGACGATCGATCTCCTCGGCGAAACCGTCGTGAGCGAAGCCGAGGCCGACATTTTCCTGCAACGCAACCTCGACGTGCTCGACACCGTCGCCGCCGCGATCGCCCGGGAGCCCGCGCCCGGCTTCAGCGATCTCGGCCCGCGCGGGCCGCTCCCCCGGCTCAACCTCTCCGTCAAAATCTCCGCGCTCACGCCCGATGTGCACCCGGCCGATCCGGAGAACTCCATCGTCGCGTTGCAGCAGCGCCTGCGCCCCATCCTCCGGCGCGCGGCCGAGGTCGGCGCGTTCGTCAACTTCGACATGGAGAGCTACAAGTTCAAGGATCTCACCCTCGCGCTCTTCAAGTCGATCCTCGGGGAAGCCGAGTTTCGGGAAAAACCCGCCGTCGGGATCGCGCTGCAGGCGTATCTCCGCGACTGCGCCATCGATCTGGCCGGCCTCGTGGCCTGGGCCCGCGAACACCAGCGCCCGATCGGGGTGCGGCTGGTGAAAGGCGCCTACTGGGATTACGAGACGATCCTGGCCCGACAGCGTGAATGGCCCGTGCCGGTCTGGTCGCGGAAACCGGAAAGCGATGCGAACTTCGAGACCCTCTCGCTCGTCCTCCTCCAAAACATCGACCTCGTGGCGCCGGCGTTTGCCACCCACAACGTCCGGTCCTGCGCCCACGTGATCGCGCAGGCGGAACGGCTGGGGATCGATCCGCGCGCCTACGAATTCCAGGCGCTCTACGGCATGGCCGACGAGTTGAAAAGCGCGCTCCGGCAGCACGGCCAGCGGGTCCGCGAATACTGCGCCATCGGCGAACTGCTGCCGGGCATGGCCTACCTTGTGCGCCGCCTGCTCGAGAATACGAGCAACGAGGGCTTCCTGCGCCAGAAGAATCTCGGCGAGGCGACGCGTGAGCAGTTGCTCGCGAATCCGGTCGCGTTGCTTGACGCCTTGCCGCCGTCCGGACGCCACACCGAAGTCGGGGCCGGCCGGCTGCCGCCAACCGATTTCCGCAACGCCGCCAACACCGACTTCACGCACGCCGGCAATCGGGAAAAACTTCGCACCGCGCTTGCCGCCGTGACCGCCGGGCTCGGCCAGAAATGGCCGTTGATCATCGGCGGGAAAAAAGTCGCCAGCCGCGACTACGTGCCCTCGACCAACCCCGCGCGCCCCGCGCAGATCATCGGCCATTGGGCGCGCGCCACCGTGGCGGATGCGGACGCTGCAGTCGCCGCGGCCCGGGCCGCGCAGCCGGCCTGGGCGAAGCTTCCCGCCCGCGAGCGCGCCGGCATCGTCGCGCGCGCCGCCGACCTGATGGAATCCCGCCGGCAGGCGCTCAATGCCCTGCTCATCCTCGAAGCCGGGAAACCGTGGCTCGAGGCCGACGGCGACGTGAGCGAGGCCATCGATTTCTGCCGCTTCTATGCCGGTGAGATCCACCGGCTGGAGCAACCCACCGTTACCCAGGCCGTGCCCGGCGAACGGTGCGTGCAGCGCTGGACGCCCCGCGGCACCGGCGTCGTCATTGCGCCGTGGAATTTTCCGCTCGCGATTTTGTGCGGCATGACCGTCGCACCTGTCGTCGCGGGCAACACCGTCATCATGAAGCCGGCCGAGCAGACCGCGGTCATCGCGGCGACGTTCATGGACATCCTGACCGAGGCCGGCGTGCCGGCCGGCGTGGTCAATTTCCTGCCCGGTTACGGTGAGGATGTCGGCGCGCACCTGGTCGCTCATCCGCAGGTTGATTTCATCGTGTTCACCGGCTCGCGCGCAGTGGGCACGAAGATTTGGGAGATCGCCGGCCGCACGCCCCCCGGGCAGGCCAACCTGAAAAAGGTCGTCTGCGAAATGGGCGGCAAGAACGCGCTCATCATCGACAGCGACGCCGACCTCGACGAAGCGATCCCGGCGACGCTCGCCAGTGCGTTTGGCTTTGCCGGCCAGAAGTGCTCGGCGCTCTCGCGCCTCATCGTGCTGGAGGACATCCATGATGCCTTCGTTGCGCGCCTGGTCGCCGCCGCCGCCGCCACGCCCATCGGCGATCCCGCGTTACCGGGCACCGTTGTCGGCCCCGCGATCGATCCGGACGCGCAGAAGAAAATCCTCGCGCTGATCGAGCAGGGCAGGAAAGAGGCGAAAATCGCGTGGCAGGCCACGCTCCCGCCCGGGGTGGTGGCCAGCGGCGGTCACTTCGTGCCACCGACGATATTTGCCCACGTGAAACCCGATGCTACCATCGCCTGCGAGGAGATCTTCGGTCCGGTCCTCGCCGTGATCAAAGTGCGCGATCTCGACGAAGCCTTCGCCGTCGCGAACCGCACCGAGTACGCCCTGACCGGCGGCCTGTTCTCGCGCAGTCCGCGGGCCCTGGAGCGGGCCGAGCACGAATTGATCGTCGGCAATCTCTACCTGAACCGCGGGATCACGGGCGCGATCGTGGAGCGTCACCCGTTCGGCGGCTTCAAGATGAGCGGCGGCGGTACCAAGGCCGGCGGCCGCGGCTACCTGGAGAATTTCCTGTTTCCGCGCATCGTCGTCGAAAACGTCCTGCGCCGGGGCTTCACCCCGCCGGATGCTTGAAGGTGCAACCAGCGGCTGCCGGAGCATGCGTCGGTTGCAGATCATGCCGCGGAGAGATCATTGCCCACGGAACACACGGAATACACAGAAACCCATTCCCGGGTGGGCCGTGCGCTCCGCCCGCGGCCGG
>JBIJCX010000395.1:0-7280 GCA_044344465.1 Opitutaceae bacterium | reverse complement strand
GCCTGGACGCTCGACGACGACGGCTTTTACCGGCGCACCGCGGACTTCCCCTCGATCAATGTGACTGATTTGAGTTATGCGGCGCTTTCGGCGCAATACGGCACCACGCTCGTGAACAAACGGTTCTTCAGTCAGACTGACACCCAAACGCGCACGCGATCAGCCTATGTGACCGATTCGATTTCATTCTTCTCCGGCCGGGTGCATGTGGTCGCCGGTGTGCGCTACGACGAATTTGAACAGAAAAGTTGGACCCGGCCCGCCGTCACCGTGGTCCCGGCAATCACCACGCCGGGCGGCATCACACCGCCTGTGACGACCGAGGGAGTGCGGCCGCCGAACACCGTCTTCAACAGCCGCCCGAACTACATCCCGCGCGCCGGTCTCGTCTATAAACCGATCCCGGACCTCTCCCTCTACACGAGCTACAGCGAAAATTACGTGCCCGTCACTGGCGCCAACGGCGATGGAACCTTGTTTCGTCCGGTCACCGGTCAACAGACCGAAGTCGGTTTCAAGAGCAGTTTCTTCCGCGGACGGATCAACCTGATGGCGGCGGCTTTCGCGCTCCGCCAAAGCGGGATCCGCGAAAACGATCCGACGCGCCCCGGCTTCAGCGTTCAACTGGGTACGCAGACCTCGGACGGCTGGGAAGTCTCCCTGGTCGCGGTACCGGTCGATAACTTCCAGCTTACGACGAGCTACTCCCACACCGAGGCCAAAATCCTCAACTCCGCGATCGTCGCCAACGTCGGCCTGCCGCTGACCAACGTGCCGCGCAACCGGGCGAATGCGTGGGCGAAATATACCGTGAAGGGTGGTCCGCTGAACGGCTGGGGCCTCGGGCTCGGCGTCAACACCGTCGATGGCAGCCGCATTATTCCCCTCACGGGCAGCAGGCGCAGCATTCCCGGTTATGTAGTCTGGGACGGTGCCCTCTCCCGCACACTCTGGGGCTGGAAACTGGGTGCGAACGTCAGGAACCTCTTTAATCGCTATTATTACATCACCGGCAACGCGTTCATGTTCACGCGCGGGTACCCCACCCAATACTCACTGTCGGCAAGCCGCAGCTTCTGAGCACAGACCACCTGTATGCAGAGGGGTGGGACATGCGGCCACGCGTGTTTCGACGGCGTTGCTTTCCCCCGCTTCCGCCGGTTGGCTGCAGCGACCCTGGCAAAGACAGGGGAGTTTCGCTACAGGCAGAGCACGTAGCAGCGATCAGCGGGTTGCCTGCGTCGGCTTCCGCCCGCGTCGCAGCCTGGGAGGGCCGGTTCGGGTTCGGGGAAAACCATGCTACCTCGAGCCGGCGAGTCGTGGAGACCCGAGGCCGGCCAGCCACCGACGGCGTGGCACGCGCTCAGAACCTCAGGCTGCTGGAGAACAGGTAGGTGCGCGGGGCCTGGCTGACGTTGACCATGGTCAGCGCGCCGCTTTCGGACAGCGTCTTTTCGAGCGGTTGAACATCGAAGAGATTCTGAATGGTAAACTGCAGGTTCAGCGTGGCTCCGCGCAATTTTAGGCGCTGCCCGAGGCGCCAATCCACGCGGACAAACTCGGGCTGAAAATACGGCCGGCGGGCGCCGCCGATGGTCGTGTAGCCGTGACGGATCTCCCGCTGCCACTGGACGGTGCCACCGGTGGAGAAACCTTTCAGCGGTCCCGTCGAGAATTCGTAGTTGGTGTTGCCGCTCATCGTGAAGCCGGCATTGGGGGTGGTCTTGTCGCCCGGGACAAAGACGTCGAAGATGCCGTTGTTCGGCGCAATATAGCCGAGTTGATGCTCCGTAATGGGCAGGCCCGTCCTGCTGGTGCCCACGCCCGGGGTGGTCAGGAACAGCGCCGCGGCGTTCGTGATTCGCCCGCTGGCGGGATCGAGGTTGGCGCGGTAGCCGCTCGCCGGATCCTGCAACAGCATCGCGACGGTGAGCGGGATGCGCGGGCTGTTCAGGTTGGTGCGCACCGACGGCACCAGCAGGTCGACGAGCGTGCCGTCCGGCTGCTTCACCTTCACGTTGCCGCCACTCACGTTGAACTGGTCGTTATAGAAGATGGCGTGCGACAGTCCCGAGGTGATCGTGGCATCGTTGGTGCCGATGCTCCCATAGACGCGCCAGCCTTTCGCGGGCTGGGCGGTCAACACCAGTTCGACCCCGCGGGCGCGCACATTGGCGGCGGAGCCGGTGCCGCCGTTGCGACCGTTGATGCCATTCGGATCGATCACGTTGCGCGCCGCGGTCGGGATCACGAGCCCTTCGTTCTCGGACCGGTTGTCGTAGAACGCGAGGGAGCCGGAAATCTTCCGCCGCCAAAGGTCGAACTTGAGCCCGGCCTCGGACGACAGCCCCTCCCCGGGCTGCGGAAAGGTATTGTCGACCGTCGGTTGGAAAGTCCCCGCCGCCGCAAACGACTTCGAGACGTTCGCGTACAAGCCCAGATCGGGGGTGAGGTTGAAGACGAGACCGGCGAAGCCGGACTTCGCATTCTTGTCGGTGATGCGCTGCTCGATCTGATCGTTGTCGAGCGTGACGTGGTCGATGCGAACGCCCGCCATGGTTTCGGCGCGGTCCTTGAACCAGTTGCCCAGCCAGTTGACGTAACCGGCCAGCTGGCGCTCGACGCGGAGGGTAAGCTGGTTGGCGCCGGAAAGGCCGCGCGGATTGGCGGGCGTCGCCGGCACCGAGTTGAACGCCGCGGTGTCCGCCCAGCGATAGCCGGACGGCGGCGCATGCACATTGATATAGCGCTCCTGGATCGGCACATAGTAGACGGGCAGAAACCGGCCGCCGAGACTGTCGGTGCCGGGCACGAAGTTGTTCTGCGCGTCGAGCTGATACATGCGCTGGAGGATAAAGGTCTGTTGCTTCAACCGCTGCTCGCCTCCGGCGACGAGCTGATGCGTGGAAAACTGGCCGAGTTCGAACTTGTAGACGGCGGCCCCCTGCGCCGCCCAGATGTGCCAGTAGTTGCGGCTGCGCTGCGGATTGATCCGCATGCTCCACTGGCCGTCGATCGCGTTGCTGTCCGTGGGCGCAACGAGGTCGGGGCCGTTGTCGGTCTCGTTGAAGATGCGCACGCGCTGGTAATTCCACGCCAGCCGGAGGGAAAGCCGCCGGGAGAAATCACCCTCGAGGGCTACGACGGTGTTGTTGGAAAACTGCCGGCGGCCGGTCGTCACGCTCTGGCCGGAGCGGAAGTTCTCGTAGCTGAGCGGCTCGCCGCCGATGACGATCCCCGAGGTGTCGGCGCGATTGTAGAGCAATTCGTCGAGCGACCGGCCGACGCGCGGATCGCGGACGCTGTTGTCCCGAATGGTGATGGCGGCATTGCCACCGTTGCGCGTGCGGCTGTTTTCCTCGGCATATTCGTGGTTGCCGCGGAGCACGAACCGCCGGCCGATCCGGCGCATGGCGTCGACGTAGAACCCGCGCGGTTCGTCGGCGAGGTTGGCCTGCCAGTAGCCGGTGTGCCCGGTGAGCCCGACCGCGCGGACGCTGTAGGGGCCGAACGTGTCGTTGAAATCGAGCATGAGACGCTGGGTGCCGTGGCTGTCCCATTGGATGCGGGCCTCGCCGAAGCGCCCGGGGCTGGCGCGTTTCGTCACGGTGTTGACCGCACCCGAGGAGACGCCCTGGCCGTAGAGCAGGGCCTGCGTACCGCGGAGCACCTCGAGGCGCTCGGTGGAAAACACGTCGCTCCGGCTGAGGGAAACGAAACCGTTGCGCCGGCGCTCCTCCTTGCTCTTCAGGCCGCGCAGCCGGAACTCCTCCGGCGACTGCGTGCCGCCGCCCACGCCATCGAGCGAAAAGGTGACGTTCGGAGTAAATTTCAGCAGGTCCGAGATGTCGGTCGCGTTGAGTTCGTCGATAAAGGTGCGGGTGTAGACGTTCATCGTCATCGGCAGCGAGCGGATGGAGCGGTTGGTGCCGGTGACGCCATTCGTATTGAGCGCCTCATATGAATCCGCCGGATCGGCCGTGACCTCGAACGGAGCCATGCTCACGGCTTCCTCCTTGGCGGCGGCGACCGAAGGCGCGGGCGCCTGGGCGAGTGCCAGCGGAACGATGAGCAGGCCGGACAGCACGAAAGCGAGACCGGCACGAGGGGAATTCGGCATCATAAAGGTAGATCGTCTGATTCTGGAGTACGGTGCAATATTCGATGGAATTTTGTAAACTTTGCTGGAGCAACTCCGACCGCCCCCGCGCCGAACGGCAGTTCCGCCCGAATGGCTCGATCAATGGCTAAGCATCTCGGGCGGCAGCTCCGCCAGGGCAACGCCCGGACCTTGCCAGTGCAGTCTGAAACCGTCCGGGCCCAGGGTGTCGGTCATCGCCACCCGGATCGCATGCCACCCGGCCTTCAACCCGATCGACCCGGCGGTGCCCTGCACGGCGTTGCCAATCGTCTTGCACGGCTGGGCCCTCGGCGCCGGGCTCGCCACGACCAGTGTCGTGCCGATCTCGAGCCGCCCATGGTCCTTCCCGCCCAGGAAGAAGGTGTAACCGCCGTCCACGGGCACTTGCAGGAACCCCTCGAAGACCAGACCGTAGTCGTCGGTCCGCTGGCGGACGGAGAGATCGAAGCCATGGCTGGTGCCTGACGTGATCGGCGTCACCTGCGCAGAATCCGGCAGTTGCCCCCCTGCACCTTCGAAGTAGCGGAATCTGAGCCCGGGTTGCCCGCGTTCGGGGCGATCCGGGGCCCGGAACGACGTGGCGACCACGACTGGCCGGCTCACGTAGGCGGATTTCCCACGGGCATCGGTGATGCGCAGGAGAACGCGGAAGCGGCCCGAGCCGTCGAGCAGCGTGCCAGCAGTATCCGGAAACTCGTGACGCACGACGAGGCCGGTCGCGGCGCTGCCGTCGCCGAACAACCACTCGGCGGTCACCGCGCCCCCGTCAGCCGCGGCGGACGCCGACGCATCGAAGGTGACTTCCTGGCCGGGGGCAATCGCGCCGGGCCCGTAGGTGAACGACGCGCGCGGCAGGCCGCCTTGCCCGTAGTGCGCGGCGGCGGCGGACCCGCTCCGTTCCAAGGGCAGATCGGCGGCGGCGGCCACCGGCCGGTCGCCAATTGTGACGCTCTCAAAGCGCACATCCCGCACATTGCCGGCGAGGACGGAAGGGACCAGGGCCGGCTGCTCCAGCGCCCAGATGCCGCGGAACACGATGTTGCGGACCTCGGTCCCGGTCGCCGGCTGGCGCAACTGGGCCAGCGAGTACCAGTGGTCGAGCCAGATGTTCTCGAACAGATAATCGGCGTGCACGCCCTTGCCGCCCGGATCCGCCCACATTTCCGCGAGCGCGAACGGAACCACGCAGCCGCCGGTGCCCATGCTGATCACATCGGAATTGCGCAGGGTGATCTGGCCGCTGTTGAAGTTCTTCCGGGGCCAGCTGACGCGCATTACATTGGAAACGCTGGTCGACAGCACACAGTCTTCGATGAGGATGTTGCGCACATCGCGGCCGGGAATCGCGACGGCTTCGTTGTAAAATCCGGTGTTGCCGTAGAGCGAGAAGATGTCGTCGGAGCAGCGGAAGAAGCAGTCGCGCACCACAGTGTCGCCGCAGCCCAGCCAGGCGATGCCGTCCTGATTCGCGTTGCCGCGGCAGCCCCCGATGACCTTGAGGTTCTCGAAGAGCAGATCCTTGCAGCCCTGCAGCTGGATCATCCAGGTCCGGCTCCGCACGATGCAGGTGATCCCGCGCACGACCACGTCCCGCGCGTCGTGCATCGTGATCCCGTGCCAGTCCGGCCGGTGCTGCCAGCCGTCGTCTTTGTTGGGGTTCTGCGGTCCGTCGTGGATCACGATGCCGCGACCGAGGATCTTCACCTTTTCCGCGTCCCACACATTCAAGCTGCCGAACACGACCGCACCGGCGGCCAGGTAAACCGTCTCGCCGCTCCGGACGTGAATATGCTCCCGATAGACGCCGGGGCCGTAGTACCGGACTCCCGGCTCGCCCGGCTTCGGCGCGTCGGTCTCCGGGGCGTTGGCGAACAGATACAGGATCTCGGCATCGGCGTACCGATCGCCCGGCCGGGAGATCGAGAGCTTCATCGGCCGGGAGACAGTGAAGCGGAGGGTGCGGCCCTCGCGCCGGGGACGGATCCCGTGGCGCCACGGCTGCACCTCGACGCCCTGGTCCCAAAAGCCGTCCGTCGGGGCCGTGACCGCTATTTCCGCCGCACCCGTGAGGTCGAAGTCCGCGCAGTGATAACCAGACACCGCATGCGCGACCGGCACAGCCACTCCATTGACGGTGACGGCAAATCGGTCCGAGCGAATCTCGGCGGGCAGCGCGGCGGCCCCCTGGGCCACGGCCGGCAGCGTCACGAAAAACAGGATACTGGAGACCAGGGAGGCGAGGCGGTGGCGGGCGGCGCCAGGGGTGCGGTGCCGAGCGTGGAAAACAACGCCGTTTTGGCGACGGGCGAGGGTGCGAGGGCGGACGGTCATCGAGAAGACGACGGACGGAAGTCCGGCTGATGCCAAGCTTCTTGGGCCAGTCCCCGAGTGTGTCAGCGCTGGATCTACGTGCAACCGGCTGCCCTCGTCCGCCTCGCCGCCCGACCCTTCCGGCGACCTGGCGCCGCGATTCGAGTCGGAACTAAACAACGATAAATCTAAAGTAGACTTTAGATAAAGGCGGTATATCTTAATCGCATGTATGACCGATGGTATGCCCGTGAACTCCAGGCCCGATTAAGCCGGCCCTACGTCCACCTCCTGTTCGGGGCGCGGCAGACGGGTAAATCGACTTTGCTCAACGGCCTGATTCCGGAAGACGCCTTGCGTTTCAACCTGGCCGACCCGCAGGAGCGGTCCCGGCATCTGGCTCGGCCGGGCGAATTTGCCCAGGCCTGTCGCAGCCTGCCAGTGAACAAAAAAGGGCAGCTCGTTTTTGTGGACGAGGCGCAGTCCGTGCCCTCGATCTTCGATGCGGTGCAATCGCTCTTTGACGCCGACAAAACGCGGTGGCGTTTTGTGTTGTGCGGCAGTTCAGCGCGGAAACTGCGGTTGACCGGCGCGAACCTGCTGCCGGGCCGCAGCCTGGTGCACCACCTTTTTCCGCTTACGCTGGCTGAACATCCGGCGAAGGAGGGCGGGATTCCGCACGCGACTTCGCCACTGCCGTTTCCGTGGAGCGGGGGGAAGTCGGCGCAGCTTCCCTTTCCCGAGTGGGATTTGCTGACGCGGCTGGCCTATGGCGCCTTGCCGGGCATCGTGACGGCGGCCCAGCAGGATCGTGAGGGTTTGTTAAAGG